>CASFPZ010000030.1 GCA_949296365.1 uncultured Akkermansia sp.
CATGCCGTCGTTGATCACCGCTTGGTTGACACCCATCGTCAACGTGCGGTTGCGGATCCAGCCCATTTGGTCGCGCAACAAGTCGCGCTGCGCCATGCCGAGAGCCGTCACCGTGCTGCCTGCCAACGACGCCATCAGGCGAGAGGCTTCCGTCGGGTTGTAACCCGAGCTCGTATTATCCAGCATCACATCAACTTGATCCATGATCTGAGACAACACTCCGTCTGGATCCGTATACTGCGGATTCTGCGACACAAAGACATTATCCAATAATTGACCGCCAACATAACCAACTTCGCCGAGGCCTGTGGTGATGTCAGGATTCCCATAGAATCCCTCCGTGTTTCCACTGGCCGTCAATATTAGCTCGCCATTTCCGTTCAGCTCAACCCGGCTCGTCGCCGCGTCGTAGTACTTGCGGAACAGATTACCGTATTCGATTACCGGCGCACCCGGCCCACCCGTCGACACATTGTCGGCTAATACCAACGTCAACGGATTCTCAGTCGTCGCAATGTAATTTTGCCCGGAGGCGGCGGAAAGAACCAGTTTCGACCCATCGGCAAAGCTCAGGCTACCACCCTGAGCCACATTCACCACCGGTTCAGGGAGACCGCCCTTTGTATTCAGCGTCATTTGCAGTGTACCAGCTACCGCGTTATCTCCCACCAGGATCAGACCATTATTAGCAGTAGCCGACCCAGACGCATTCATCAACACATCGACAACCGTACCAGAGCCAACGTTCAACCCACCCAGTTCCATGTCCCCTGAGTTCAAATTCAAGGTTAGACGCCCATTACCCGTCGTCGACACAGTCCCTTCGTAGACTCCATGCTCCAGGGTTGCTGAATCCAAGGACGTCACTCCGGTAATTTCCAACGCCCCTACCCCTGACAAGGTCTGGACATCCAACGATCCAACGCTCAATGTGCCTTCAGCTAACCTCAAGGCCATTCCTGCCCCGCTCAATTGACCTTCTACCGTCAACTTCCCTGCACCAGTTTTCGTCAGTTCCAGGCCATTGTCTGCCGTGATGTCGCCAGAGACCAGGGTATCATGTCCTTCATCGTTATGCAGCGTCACTGACGCCGACTCATCGTTCCGACTATTAGCAATATGCAACGAATGCTTTTCACTACCTGAGGACTGTAAGTGATTCACAACCAATGTTTCGATCCCTTCAACAGTCGAGGCTCCATCCAACCGGACCTCCAAATCTGCATCCAGCGTCACCGTATCGCTTGCTTGCCTCCCTGACTCAGGGTCTTCGTATTTCATCGATTCGTAACCGGAAACGTAATACCCTCCACTCGAACTCAACGTCGCATCCAGCGTTGTGATGAAATCGCGCGTCATTCCTGCTGCCAACACGATATCCCCTGTCGCTTCATCATAGCTTTCCAGGATAAAACGAATCCCGGGAGCATTGGCTCGGTAAATGTTATCCAGAGTCAACACAGTGCCTGCCTCAAACGCATCGGCCACGTCCAGCCTCAATGAAAGGCTTTCTCCATCCAGGGTAACTAATTGACTGTTGATTGAATTAATCACATCAGACGTCATCCCAATCAACCAGTTATCAGCTCCGGCTGTTGTACCCAAGGCTGAACTCGTCGAGGCTCCGTCCCAACCCACCTGATCGGAATCCAACACAACTCGCAAATTGGCAGCATGCAGACTTGCTCCTTCGGTCGTTTCAAAGCGACCACCCGTCCCAGCCTCCAGATCCCCCACTGTCAAATTGCCCATCGTACTTTGTCCACCGGACAACACCAACGTTCCCTCGTTCACCTGTACATCCGACCACACCCCGGTCGCACTCAGCGTCAAACTACCCGTTCCACTCTTCTCCAATCCGCTACCATCCCCCAACGCCACGACACTATTCCACGTCACTTCATTGTCGCCCGTGTCCACAAGCATCGTTTTGCCTTCCGTCACTCGCATCTCGTTTGCCTGGGTTACTTCGCCACCACTCATCCCGTATACCAGACGGCCACCGTCGAACAACACGTACCCTGTCCCCAACGCTCCCGCGTCCAGAATCTCAAGTTCGCTCACTCGATCGACTCCGCCAATCACAGTACCACCTGAATATTCATTCGATCCCTCAAGAATCGTGCGCCCGCTCTGCGTCGTCAACGACGTCTGATAGGCTTCTCCGTCAGCAGTCTGCCCATCCGACAATCTCCCGGAATCACCGGATACGAAACGCAGCGTATTCCCATCCCCGGGGTTGGACACAATGCGCGATACAATATCCCCACTCAGCGATACAGTTGCTTCGTTCACCCCAGACAATCCGCCGAAAAGCACATTGGAAGCAGGTTGCACATTGCCGATTTCGCCAATGCTACCGGACTCTGCATTCCATTCAACGTCGCCAGCAAGATTCACCGTCAAGCTCTGGCGAACTCGCGTCAACACCAGCGAATCGCCAGTCCAGCTCAATTCGTAATCGTCTTCAAAACCATCACTTACCGCAAAGCTCGTCACATTGAACTTGCCGCCCGCCCACAGCGTATCCCACTCGGAATACGAGCCGCTGCCAGCATTCGAAAAGATCGTCACGCTCTGGCTCACCAACATCTCATGGCCTTCGAAATTTAACGTAATGCGATCGTTGTCGCCCAACCCAGCAACAGCTACATTGCTACCGTTCAAATCGTAGGATCCCGTAAAACCAGCCGAGGCTTCGTCGTACAAGTTACCGAGATTCAAGGTCGTAGCACCAGAGATTGTCAGACCATTAAGCTGGCCGGTTTGGCCTGGCGCCGACAGGCTCAACGTCGCATTCATCCCGAGGTTTGCATTGTTGATGGCGCCCCCATCCAGGATCAATTGGCTAGACGCCCCAAGAACAGATCCGCCTAGATCCAATATACCTTCCTGTACACGCAAACTCCCCGAAAACTGATCCAGATCCGACAGCACCAAAACACCAGCCCCACTCTTGACCAGAGCAGCCGCCTCGCCGCTGCTCGTCAACGCCCCATTCAATGTAATGGTCGTCTCACCCTCCACAACGTTCGATTCGCCATCAGCGTTGATCGCCCGCTTCTGGGTATCAATCGTTACTTCCCCGCCTATTGTCATCGGTACGTCCGTCGTCCAGGAATCCAACGCACCCAATGTTCCACCATTCAACGTAACCGTAATATTTTCGACATGAGGAGAAACTAACCCGCTTGTGCCCAAGTTAATCTGCCCGTTCGTCATCGTCAAACTCGACGTCTGATTATTGCCGGACATGTTAATACCCAGGGCATTGAATTCACCACCGTCAATTTCGAATGCAGCCGTAGAATCCCAGGCCAACGTCAATACAGCCTTTTCGGCATTGATCACGCCCTCTCCATTTATTTTGAGCGCTGCGGCACCAGTATTCCAATTTCCAACGACAAAGGCACCGTTATTGGTTCCAGAATCATTTTCAGCAAGGATATTAAGAACTCCACCGCGAACATTCAACACTTCAGGCGTCTCTCCATCTCCATATTGTGAATTGTGTATGATGAGTTTACTCCAAGTCGTCGTGCCATCTTCAGCCGTTACACCGCCAAGCGTTACAACACCACTCGCCAAAGTCAAATGCCCATTGGAACGCGTTTCAACAGTGACACCATTTAAATCCCATGACTCATCATCACCTAAATCGATGATCAATTCCGTTCCATCGTGAGATTGAAGGCCCGCGCCAACACGGAGCCCCGTACCACTATGTATTGTAAATGTACCACCAGTAACAGCCGCCAATGTTTCCACCTCAACAGAAGCTCCATCCAATAAAGTTAACGATCCTTTAGTCGCCCTCACGGTAGCCGCCGTTTCACTCAAATTCATCGTTCCGGAATACACGATATTGCCATTCAAATACACCGTGCCACTCGTCGTGCCTTCGTAGAAGCCGATATCAGCATGGAGGATGAAGTCGTCGCCATCCTCCCCAGCCGTCCCAAAACCCAAATTCCCTCCTTTGATGATCAAATCCCCCGTATACCCACTCATATCGCCGGTAAACGTCACCGTGCCCCCGTCAATGCGATAGATGTTGCCCGAACCTGTCACAGCGCCAGACAACGTCACATTCGAAGCTGAACTAACTGCTCGAAGAAAAACATTCCCTTCGCCAATTTCGAGGTTACCCACAGCCGTTCTGTTGTTGTCGTCCGCATGGAACAACAATCCGCCACCATTGGACAGGCGAACCGTCGCCTCTTCACTCCAGGCAGAACCAGACGCGGCGCCGCTCGCCACTCGAACCAAACCGCCAGTCACATCCAGAACGCCGGAAAATGTCCCCGCTTTCAGAACGACTACCTCCGACGAGCTCGGCCCGTTGTTCGTAAGGCCCTCCGCCACCGCACTACCCGACACAACGTAGACAGTTCCGCTGCCGCCAGCCAGATGAAGCTCATACGGAGTACCCGAATTCCCGTACGTACCCTGCACCGTCATTTCGCCATTCACCGTCCAATCAGCGCCACCGGCGATCGAGGCCTGCGTGATTTCCATCGCGCTCCCTTCGGCCAACGTCACAGAACCAGTTGTCGTTCCAGTATAAGTCAACGAACCACCGTCTACCGACTGGAGAAGCAGCGAATGTCCTTCCGCTGCACCCAGAGGATTAGCCAACGAGACATCCCCCTCCCAGATCAACGAGCCCTCGCCTGTCGCCACGATCGAGGCCGTCCCTAATGTACCCCCGGAACTCAATACCACACTCCCTCCCTCAATTTGCACCTCTCCAGCGTAAGACGAATTCGCATTCGAGATGATCAAAGACCCTTCTCCTTGTTTCAGCAACACAGGAGATCCCGTCAAACCACCCGTCCCGCTAAAGGTATAATCAGCCGAACTGTTCACAGTTACAAGTCCAGGATTCAATTCACCAGACAAATTTACCGTTGTATCCTCAGACCCATTAAACTCCACGTGATCCATGTTCCAGAAACTGGAGGTTTCACCAGCCTCATTCAACCAGTTTTCGGTAGAAGTCAAGTCCCAGGTACCGTTGGTTCCACCATTCCAGGTAAGAACTTCAGATTGGCCTTCTACGAGCAACGACAAGGTGCCATTTTCTATATTCGTCGATACCGTCAATCGAGAATGATCCGCTGACAACCCTTCGTAGCCCACCAATGACACCGTTCCACTATACTCTCCCATATTTGTTAGGATCGTGTAAGTTCCTTCTTTCATGTGCCAATCCGTCCCTAACAATGTCAAGTTCATATTGCCACTCAGGGAACCGTCCGGCGCCACACTGCCATACGAATCTAATCCCTCGTTCAAATCAACCTCCACAGATCCGCCATTCAACGTTGTCGTTCCCCCCAAGGCTCCGCCATGAAGACGCAACGTCGCACCTCCTGTCAAATTAGCACCTTTTAGCGTTCCACCGTTCGTGACAAACGATACGCCAGCTTTGGAAAGATTCGTAGCGCTACTGATGTCGAGTACACCATCCTCTACAGTCATCGTGCTATCAAATAAATTCAAATCACCCGTTAAAATTTGCGTACCCGTCCCAATTTTACACAGACTGACACCCGAGGCAAACTGCCCTCCATAGGACAATGCATCAGTTGCCGAGTAATCAATAGTTAACGATGCGGCCGTTAATCCGGATGCCAGTTCTACGGAACAAGCCGTCTCCGTTCCCCTCAATCCGGCAACAGTCGCCGAATCGACCCCAAGGCGCAACCTCGCTGTGTTAACATCAAAGGAAATAATGGCCTTAGCTGCAGCATTTTCATCCTCCAACACCAGCCTCCACACTTTGTCGGATGCACCTTCTCCATTCAGCTGAATCGTCCCCGTAAACCAATTCTCCGGGTCTTCATCTGCGCCCTCGATCACAAAGATGTTTTTTTCAAAGTCATTAGTATAATATCCGTTTTGACGCCGAATTTGCAAAATGCCCTCGCCTGTCAATTTTGAGACAGTTTGTTCACGTTGCCAGTTAGGCAACATAATTTGCGCTAATTCCGTTGCAGCATCCACCTGAATACCGCCATCAAAGGACACGTTAGAACAAGAGCCATTCGTTTCTCCAATTTGAATTTCCGCACCATCGTGCAGCACAATCGTTGATGACACAGAATTGTCATCACCATATGGCCCATTGTCTGGCAACTTGAAATGCAGTTTAGCGTCGGAATACACGTGCAGTTCCCGACCAAACATGTATCCATTTTCACCATCGGCCTGCGTCGGTGCAAACAACGTTTCGCCGCTACGCAATTCCACACGAGCCACGCTATAATCATGGACCTCGCCCTCAGCCCAGGCAATTGAATACGAATTCAAAACCAAGGTTCCATCGCCAGTCACTGTCGTTGGAATAATAATCCCATTACTACACGACACACTAGAGCCCGACTCAATGACCAAAGAGTCAGAATCAATGACCGTTCCAGCCAGGTTAACATTTAAGCCATTCGCAATGATGGCTTCACCAGAAGCAAATTTCAACGTACCACCGTTTACCGACAACTCATTCCCGGGCAAAGTCACGTTTTCCCCAAGAGTTAACGAACCTCCTAATGTAATTGAAAACCCATTCTCAGACTCCAGGGCTATGTTGTCCAACACTAAATCCGTATCGTTCTTCGTAATAATCGACGCAGGGCCAGACAGAGCCAACGTCCCACCAGACAACGTCAAATTCCCGCTTTGTACAATCAAGCCGTCCAGAGCGATTTCACCTTCTACCGACAAACTCGATCCCTCGGCAGACGCATTAATCACCGCAGCATGTCCCGAGCCCCCAGACCACGCCGCTTCACCCCATGCGGATTCGCCACCCTCCAAACTTCGATACTGGTATGTCCCGTCATAACTATCAACAACCTGAATCCCAGCCAAATTCTGTCGGGAGTCCGTCGATCCGTCGCCAAATCCTCTGTCAATATGCAACGCGCCCGACAAATCAGTTATCACCATCGTATTAGCCCCCAAGACCGCCGTCGACCTTTGCGTACCGTCCCCCCACGTCCCTTCGCCTTCGACAGTCGACTCTCCGTCCATCGTGTACATGACCCCATTGACCAACGTCGGGGAATACTTGCATGCAATGTCGCTAGTCACGTAAATGTAAACATCGTACTCCAAGAAACCCATCCCGGACAAATCCACAACAGGAGCTCCACTCAAATAACCGTCAAACAACCCGTTGGAACTGCCAGACCCCCATCGCCCGCTGGCATTAACCGTCAACACACCAGCCGCTGCTCCGTCCTGATCGTTGACAGTCAGATTGGTCGCACTGCCGTTAACATGCGTATTCCAGTAATTGGTTTCAACGAGGCCAGACGTCGAAGTCGGCTCGCCGTTATCGAAGGATATGCTAATCGAATTGGCCGCTTGAAGAGTCAGAGCACCATAACATCCCATGAGGGCCGACAACAAAAGAGAAGGAAGATGAAGCTTCATATAGAGGAGATTCTAGATTGGGATCTCTTAACACTTTTACCACCGGATGGAAAAGAAATTTTCCGATACCTGCAATTGAATTATGCTAAATTGAGGGCAATGCCATCGCATAATGATTTAAGGCAACACAATCATTGACAAAAGAAAACAACTACCCACCACAACGCCAGGGTTCATGGGGATTTTTACAAAAATCATGCAGTCCTGTTGACGAAACTAGAGCGTCATATACATTGCACTTTACTCTAATACATACCAATTGAACCCTCTGGCAGGGATACGAACTTTCAGCCGGATACCATATTGTCGGTCAACAGGGTACGCCACCGCCTCTTTATTTTTTTCTTTCACCATGACTTGTTCATGCAGTCCAGTATAATAGACCGGCACACGGATTTCACGTTCAATTGGTTTTGGCAATGGATTATAGACAGCCAACAGACCTTTCTGTTTCAACAAAGGATTGACATGTAACAAGCCATCCCAATCTTTTCCATCCGGACGACGCAAATGAATCACATCTGAATCGAGAATAGCCCGATATTTTTTATAGAACCCGACCCAATGAGCCACCATTTGTCTTGTTTCCTCAGTATCATATAAACGAGGTCCCCGGAAACACGCTTGCACGCCAGCACCGAACAAATTCTGAAGACGACGTTGATAATGATCTAAATGTTCATTCAAGGGTTCTATCGTAGCGCGAACCCCACCTCCATGATACTGAGACAACGGGACAAACATATAGCCCATGCTAGGGGACTTTTGCCATGTACCATCGTAAATATTCTGACGTTCAATAATTTCCTGATATTCTCTCGGCAGCGACCAATTAGTCTCCACATACCCCATCGGGGTCTTGTTGGAGCCAGACAAAAAATACCAATCGGGGACATTCAGATAAATACCCTTGGCACGGCACCATCGATAGAAATCTCGGATCTTTTCCCATTGTTTCCACTGAGAGTCGCCATACCCATGATGTCCTCCGTGTTTTGTTGAAGCTCATGGATCACCCGGATAAGAACCGTCATTTTCAAAAACGCCCATTTTTGTTACTTCAAAAAACGAGCGAAGTTTACGGAAGTAATTATCCCCCCATGAAGAAGCCAAACAAGGAGATACACCAAAGCGACTACCCTCTTCACGGGAACGAGCAGGCTTCCCAGTTTTCTGACTTATAGCAGCATCTGCTTCTTGAGCGCCTCGGCTAGCTAACAACGAATATCCGCCCACCGTAACACCTTTGGAGACAGCGTAGTCATTAATTCGTTTCATTGACTCCAAATATTTTTGGGAATCGTTTTCAATATTAAAACCGCTTCCAAACGACATAACGACCATTTCAAAGCCCACATCGGCACATTGATCGATCGCTTTCTTTACCGACACTTCATCCGATCGGCGCACATGCATAAAAATGGGGTTTTCTTGCGTCCAAGGAGCCATCATCCGCCAGAAACGGCATTCGGAAAGCCCTCTTCGTTCTAAGTCCGTGGAGTCTCTCAACATTTCGAAAGCGATGCATGATTGAAAAGTTTTTCCAGGATCCAACACATAATCCGGACCAATCAATGGGCAAACTTCCAGACGAGCAGGTTTATATTGACCATAATACCTGATGCCAGTCGCCTCATATTCCGGGTGGTCAAACACCCATCGAACCGCCGGATTATCTTTCATAGCTTCCATATCTCCACCCATGGCGAAATCAGTCACAACAAACAACTGAGTAAAGCGGTCGATGTAATCGCGAGGAGCGTCTGTCTGGGCCGGTTTTTTCGCATAGTCTTTCGTATAGGCGCCCGGATTTTGAGCCATCATACGGACCTCATGAGGTTCACCATAATGGACTTTTGGAGCCGTTTCGACCAGAGCCAATATTTCAGATTTGAACGAATTCAAGGTTAGTTTACGCGGGCCCTTGTTAATTATTTCTATTTGTTTAGATAAAATAGGGGCACCGTCATATAATTCATAAATGACTTTTATCGTTACCCCCTCCAACTTTTCGGCAACAGTTAGAGCTGGTTGATACGTAAACACAATTCTTTTTCCAGGAGCAGGCCATGGATACTCGTTAGCAATCCACTTTTTGTTGGGAAGATACGGGAAACGCTCTTGAGTTTCCCCAATCGTATACCCCGTGCAAATAAAGGCCCTATCATCAACCTTCATGTCTCGCAAAAATTCTGTTGTAAAATAATTTTGGACCGGCTGACCAATTAAACCACCAACGGGATATGAGATATCATCCAATATTACAACAGCCTCAGGACGAACAGCTCTCAATTCATCTCTCCCAGTCATTAAATTGACTAAACCAATAGTAGCCACATTAGGAGATAAGACGAACTTACGCGCTATTAAACCATTGCTTAAACTCAACGTATTTTCATGAGTTTCGACCTTGGTTTTAAACGGGCTTCCATCTATTAACCAATCTTTTACCTTTTCTGTTGCTGTGCTATATTCGAAAATTCCAATAACAAATAACAGCAAGATCAACCCAATTTTCTTTATCATCTCAACAGCATTGCTTCTAAGTAGATTTCATAGCTTTGTTTATTTCCATACTTTCCCCCCTTCCCCCTTGCAAGAACACATCATTCACAAGGGGGAGGACAATCTTCTAACAAATAATTGTTGAACCCAATTGTTTTATCTCGACGGCATCACAACAACCCGCGAAATCGTCACCGCAGCAGCATCTGCGATAGGCATTTCCTTGCAAGAATGTTCACTACCCCATGAGTCAGAAAACAAGATAACCTTCTTTTCCAAGTCATAGCCAATAATTAATCGCATATGGCCGCCGCGAGTTTGGCTAATTTGGGTAGGTTCTGGCACCAGACCAAGTTGCAAACTCCAACAAACAGGGATACCAGAATCAATGTATTGTTTGATCGGTTTCAGCCAACGTTCCATTTGCGAGGCCGAGGAGCATCGAGCCGCTTTAAGGACCTCACCGTCACCCTTATCCCATATTTGGATCACATTGGGGCCAGCTAAATCCAGCTGAGATTTATCTAATTTTCTGGCAGCGCGGTTGTAATCTTTGATTAACCGTTGATAATCCCTTAGATTTGAGATCATATCAATTTCTCGGACACGGATTTTGAATCGAGCACCGATTTTTTTAAGTCCTTCCACCATACTTTCCACAGTAGTGCCCCCACCAGCCGAAGTATCGGCTACGGAAGCCAATTCGTGTTGATCGATGTAATCCATTCCGTAATACGAAAAGATTCGGGCAGCAGTTGCAACAACGCAATATCCCTTCTGGCCTTGATCCACCATAGGGATACCTTCGATAACTACGCGTTTTCCCTCCTTTTTGACATGGGATTTTAGATCGTTTTTCCTTACAGAATTACCAGACTTGGCACGTTCGAGGGATTTTTCGTCTTTACCTAATTTCAAGCGGATAAATTCAGCTTCAAAGTCACGGGTTTTACCAGAGGAACTAGCTTCAATGACCGCGGCGCCGCCATCCCAAATCCATTTAGCCCCATGAATTTTAACAGCGCTTTCCTTACGGGAAGGTTTATATTCTTCAGATTCTACTCCTGCAATTTCATTCATGGCCACCACCGACTTATCCATGAGATCTTCGAATTGATCTTTGTCAATCTGCCTATTATCCCCCTTATTGTAGATCATTACCTGGATTTGTTCGACCCCTCCTTTGGGATTGACGGAAACCAATGTTTCCCCCATTTTAATATCGCCAATAGCAAGTTGAGGTTTTGGCAAACGAATCGTTGTTTTCTGTTGATCGACCCAATCGCCCCGCTCACCCTGAATGTATTTAGCAATAAATTCTTTGGCAGGCATATTCCACAATTCACCCGACTTAAGATCCTGGCTCAAATCTCCGCCAGCCCAAGCAGCCTGGATACAAAACATTGACATTAACAAGAAATGCGCGACTTTCACCATACCTATTAAGTAAGCAATCCACCCCAGAGAATCAAATCTTTTTTAGGGAATGAGATTTTTTTCAACATTTTCTCGGTCAATATTGTCACATCATGCATGAAAGACGGAACGATATGTTCCACCAATTGAATATGCTCAACAATCTCACTACTAAATTTCAAGAAGCGCTGATCCAATCTCAGCAATCCGCTTCGCGTGCAGGACGACCAGAAGTGACCACATTGGAAGTTCTCTGCGCTTTACTAACCCAAGATGGAGGCATTTTACCACCGATTCTTCGGAAAGCCGCTTGCGATCCGCAGTTAATGTTGAGAGCAGCGCAGAAGGAATTGGATCGGGAACCCGTCCAGCAAGGCGCCGTCATTCAGCCCAATCTCAGTCAAGAATTGGCCCTAGCGTTACAAGCGGCAGATCGTGAACGAGAAAAGATCAAAGACGATTATCTCAGTGTCGAACACTTCATGCTCGGTCTTTTTGAGGCAGACACCAAGGCATCCCGCGTCGTCAAAACATTCGGTCTTGACAAGAAGAACTATATGACAGCCATGAAAGATGTGCGCGGCAGCCAGCGAGTGACCGACGACAATCCCGAAGGGAAATACCAGACATTGGAAAAATACGGCACCGACCTTACAGCCCGAGCACGAGCGGGAAAGATCGACCCAGTTATTGGCCGAGATGAAGAGATCCGCCGAGTTCTTCAGATTTTATCCAGGCGGACGAAGAACAATCCAGTACTCATTGGCGAGCCAGGGGTTGGCAAGACAGCTATAGCCGAAGGGTTGGCCCGACGTATAGTCAACGGCGACGTACCAGACAGCATGAAGAACAAGAGGCTCGTAGCATTAAGCATAGGGTCGATGCTAGCAGGAGCTAAATACCGCGGCGAATTCGAAGAACGCCTGAAAGCATTTCTGAAGGAAGTAACGGATTCGCAAGGAGAAATCATCTTGTTCATCGACGAGTTGCACACGATAGTTGGGGCAGGAGCCAGCGAAGGGGCAGTCGACGCCTCCAATCTGCTCAAGCCCGCTCTAGCGCGTGGCGAGCTGCGCACAATTGGCGCGACCACACTTGATGAATACCGGAAGTACATCGAGAAAGATGCAGCACTGGAGCGACGCTTCCAACCAGTTTACGTAGGCGAGCCAAGTGTCGAAGATACCATAGCCATTCTCCGCGGGCTTAAGGAACGTTACGAAGTTCACCATGGAGTTCACATTACCGACTCAGCCCTCGTTGCAGCGGCGACGCTATCTCATCGGTATATAACCGATCGGTTTTTACCCGACAAAGCAGTTGATTTGGTAGACGAAGCAGCCGCGCGGTTAAAAATCGAGCTCGACTCGATGCCGTCAGAAATCGACCAAGCCAATCGAGAATCCATGCAGCTCGAAATGGAACGTCAAGCGTTAGCCAAGGAAAAAGATGACGACAGCAAGGCAAGACTCGAGAAGATCACACGAGAATTGGCAGACATTAAAGAGAAATCTTCTTCGATGATAGCCAAGTGGAAAAACGAGAAAGAACTGATCAACACAGTCCGCCAAGCCCAGGAGCGCATCGACCAACTCCGCACAGAAGCTGAACAAGCCCAACGCATGGGCAATCTTGGGAAAGCCTCGCAAATCACCTATGGAGATATACCCGAAGCCCAAAAGAGCCTCAAGAATGCTCAGGCTCGTTTTGCAGAACTTCAGCAGCAAGATGGAGGAGGGCTTCTGAAAGAAGAAGTTACAGAACAAGACATCGCTAAAGTTGTCGCCAGCTGGACAGGAATTCCAGCAGCCAGGCTACAAGAAGGAGAACGAGAAAAACTCGTTCACATGGAAGAACGAATTGGCCAACGGGTTATCGGGCAAAAGAAAGCCGTCAATGCAGTTGCTAATGCCGTACGCCGAGCACGGGCCGGTTTGCAAGATGAGAATCGTCCCATAGGATCGTTCATATTCTTAGGGCCGACTGGCGTTGGGAAAACGGAACTCGCTAAAGCCCTTGCAGAATTTCTGTTTGACGAAGAAAGTGCGATGGTACGAATCGACATGTCGGAATACATGGAGAAGCACTCGGTAGCACGATTAATTGGAGCACCTCCAGGATATGTTGGATACGATGAGGGTGGGCAATTGTCAGAATCAGTACGACGGAGGCCCTATAGCGTCGTGCTTTTTGACGAGATTGAAAAGGCGCATCCAGACGTTTTCAATGTTTTACTTCAAGTTCTTGACGATGGACGAATTACCGATGGGCAAGGACGTACGGTTGATTTTCGCAACACCGTCATTATCATGACCTCAAATATTGGGAGTCAATATATTCTGAATGAGACCAATGCAGAGCAACGGGAAGCCCGTGCGACAGAGGCTTTACGCACCCATTTTCGTCCGGAATTCCTGAACCGCGTTGATGAGATCATCATCTTTGACCAATTAAATGGGCAGGAGTTACAGAATATAGTCAATCTCCAAATTAACCGAGTCTGCAAGCGACTTCAGGCCAAAGGGTTAACATTGGAATTGACACCAGACGCCATATCCTTAGTTGCCGACCATGGTTTCGATCCCGTTTACGGGGCACGACCCCTCAAACGCGCCATACAACAGGATATTCTAGACCCACTCAGTTTACGCCTCTTAGACGGACAATTCCCTGAAGGCTCCAGGATTATAGCTGATGCCCTCAATGGGAAAATCGATTTCCGCTGTTCCGGAGCAACACCTTCTCGTGGTAAGGATTAATTAACAACAACTCAAACACCGCTGTCAAGTCGATGGACTTGGCAGCGTTTTATTATTGCACTCAAATCATTCACAAGAGGGAGATTCTTTTTTGATGGTCCTCTAAAATGTGAGTGAGGAGCAACAGTCATGCTCAAATAGGCGAGGAGAATCCGCCACGCGGAATGTTTTAATCTTCCAGGGAAGCTTTCAAGGCAGCAATGAGAACTTTAATCATACGATTGACAATACGTTCACTAGAGACACCAGCCACCCATTCTTCGTCAGGAAGCTGCACAGTCATTGACAAGCGCCCCAACGTAGAAAAGAACAAAGAACGGGAAATGTGCAAAAACCACTGCAAATCCCCCTTGCTGATATTTGGATAAAACAATTTAATCCTATCTTCCCAGTCTTTGTAATACTCATCGTAACTAGGTAACAATTTATCCAGCAAATATTGAGGTTGATGAGGCAAACGCCACAGGAAACGCGCAAAATTTCGTCCGCCTAATTGAGGATCCATAATGATGTGAAAAGCAGGTTCGATAAAAGCGCGAATATACCCTTCAAGCGAAGGTTCTTCATCTATCTTTTTAATAGCAGCATGCCGAGCTTCCTGAATATCCTGCATATGGCGTTTCAGGACATTGAGGAAGACACCTTCTTTGCTGTCAAAATAGTATACAATTGAGGCTAGGTTTACTTGTGCTTCAGCCGCAATCGTCCTCATGGGAACCCCCTCATATCCTTTTTCTGCAAAAAGCCTCTCAGCACTGTCTAGGATACGTTTGCTAGTTTCAGCTGAACGTTCTGCTTGTTTCCTTCGTACGCGAGTCATAGTCAATTCGTCAATTCATCAATCAATACCTCACTGTCACAATCTGACAACCCTCATTGATGTTTAAGTATACACGTTATCTGTTTATTGTCTAGACGTTTGATTATAAATTGTGCGAGCGCCCTGGTGCGATGGATCTAATTTTAGGACACGATTCGCCGACTCATGAGCTCGTTTCATATCACCAGTTTGGAAATAAATGACAGCGGAAGCATAGATGATTTCAGCGTTATTAGGTTCAATTTGGGAGCAAGCATTTAATTCAGCCAAGGCAGTTTTAGGGTCATTCAGTTGATTGGCAAGCAAAGCTTTGTTATATCTAGCTCGGACAAAAGAAGGATCTATTTGGATAGCCTGGTTAAAGGAACGCAAGGCCAGTTGAGGTTGTTGAGCTTCCACTTGGCCAAGTCCCAGCAAATACCACAGCGAGGCATCCTTAGGAGCTATTTTGACAGCTTTTTCCATCATATCAACAGCCTCACCATGTTTACCACGCGAGGCAAGATACACAGCATAATCACGACAGACAACAGGAGAGGTCGCATCCCATTTCATAGCTTTTTCAAACCAATATTGAGCTTCCTTATCATTGTGACGACAAGCTTCGATTTGCGCCAGTTTCATTGCGCCGGAAGGTTGATCGGATTGATGAGCCGCCGAATGAATTAACTCACGGAAAGCAGGATCGTCGAGAGACAAAGAATCACGCAAAGCCCATGCAGCCTGGAGGCGAACACAGCGTGAAGGATCTTTTAACAAAGACTGGACCTGATCAGGAGTCACGCGGCCAATTATTTTAGTTGAAGCTGAACGCAAAAGAGGAGTTGAAGCCTTCAGTCCTTGTTGAGCACGCCTGATGACACGAACATCGCCACACCACGTATCCAACAATTCCATTATTGTAGCCTTCCAGGTTTCATTTTCTTCACGATCATAAGCAGCCAACAATAATTCCAAGGCATTTTCTTGTCCCGAATAAGCAGCCTGGACAGCGCGGGTTCTTGGTCGGTCGCGCTTGAGGATCGACTGATCGCCATAGACTTTATCAACGGCAGATTTTGCCCAATTATTGTCTTTGTCTTTATGGCACATAATGCAAGCGTTGGGGATATTCAATTCTTGGCTCAAGAATGGGTCAGGAGAGTTAAACGAATGGTCACGCCTAGGGTCACGAGCCATGTAGAGGCTCGTCGGCATATGACATTCGACACACCGTCCACCCATCGACGAAATAGGGCATGGGGTATGCGATTTCATATCAATGACGGGAGCAGCAATCCCATTCACCTTTTCACCGGAAGCATGGCAACGCATGCACAAAGCATTGTTTTCTTGAGGCAATTTCAATAAACCAGAATGGGGATCATGGCAATCAAGGCACGTCACCCCAGCTTTACCCATACGACTCAGACGCAATCCCGTTTCACAATAATCTTCATCTCTCTGCATACCGTTAGGCCAAAATACGCCAGGTTGAACAGGTAATACTAGTTGGAAATGATCATCGAAACGTTTACCTATGGAAAAATTGTGATCAAATTCGTCTCGCCGCGCATGGCAAGAAGCACAGTTTTCACGGTGTTGCTGAGCAGACAAAACAACAGGAACAGAAGGAGAATGAGAAGTGGCGATCATGCAACCAGTACCAGGTTCCGGTTTATCTAAGACCGGGCCATGACATTGGATACATGTAACACCAGGTTCCTTCCAAGTTGAGGCATATCGATCTTTAGTGGAATCGTAATTTTTCTGGAACGAAGTCATATGGCACCAGGCGCACTGTGAATTCCAGTTCATGCCACGCCCCAACCAATGTCCCCAATCGCCTTCTTGGCGAGAATCGGAGCCGAAGATATCAAACCATTCCTTACGTTGGACATCCCAGGCAGCACTCAACGTATGGAATCCACCATCAGAAGAGGGTAACAGATACTGAACTAAAGGAGTTCTGCCGGTAGCCCAGACAGCAGGCCAGGTACGGCCAGACTTTTGATCGTGAACAAGACGTTCACCTTGTTTTCCAGTTGAAAACGTCAATGTGCTACCATGGGCATTCAGACGATTGCCATGAAAGGCTTCAGCCTCCAATTTGGCATCTAACGGACGGAATGCCCAAGCGTGGTCAGAATTGCTCCATTGTCGGAATTCTTCAGGATGGCAACCAGCACATTTCATGGAGATAGGGACAGCATGAGAATCCCAGTGAGCACTAGCCCCTTGATAGACAGGAATACTTGAGTTGCTTTCCCCTTTCTGGATTTCCATAGAATTCCACCATTTCAAGAGGCCCCCAATACCCACTAACGCACAAGCAATTACCACACTAACGGCAATCCACGCCACACGGGACGGATTCTTGTTAGGTCCCGTAGTTCTCAAATGCTTTTTTCCATTTTCTCCGTTTGAATCTCTTTGATCAATGGATTCCATTGTGATTCCAGTATTGGTTTCAGCTGAGGCTATCATACAAAAAACCCCTTCCGAAACCAATCGGAAAGGGTTGAATATTACCCCATCAAGCTGATATCATTCTGATTCTTTTGCAGCAGCCTTGTTTTTCTCGTCGCGCAAAGCGGCCCGGATGGACATTTTCACTCGTCCCTTGTCATCGATACCAATACATTTAGCAGTAACGACATCACCGACTTTGACAACATCTTCAGTCTTAGCAGTACGGCCTTCTGCAAGTTCAGAAATATGGATCAACCCATCTTTACCCGGGAGCACCTCCATGAAAGCGCCAAAAGCAGTCGTGTTAACAATTTTACCAGTATACAATTCACCGACTTCGATCTCGCGGAACATACTTGTAATCAAGTAGAGCGCACGATCAAGACCTTCCTGTTTCGACGCATAGATGTGAACAGTGCCATCTTCTTCGATATTGATATCAGCGCCCGACTCAGCCTGAATCGCTTTAATATTTTTGCCACCAGGTCCAATCAATTCGCCAATACGATCTACCGGGATCTTGGTAGACTCAATTCGCGGAGCATTAGGATTCATAGGAGCTGGCGTTTCAATAGCTTGGCTCATCGTTTCCAAAACCTGCGTACGGCCCAATTTAGCTAAGCGAATAGCATCTTCCAGGATATACAAGGGGATGCCAGGCAGTTTGAGATCAAGCTGGTACCCAGTAACACCGACTTCCGTACCACACAATTTGAAATCCATATCGCCGTAGAAATCTTCCGACCCAATGATGTCGAGCAAGGTTTTGTATTTGGTAATTTCGTGGTTTTCATTCTGTTCAGTCACTAGCCCCACCGAAATACCAGCGACAGGGCGCTTCAACGGCACGCCAGCAGCCAACAGGGACATTGTTCCTGCACAAACAGAAGCCATCGAAGTAGAGCCATTCGATTCCATGATTTCGGAGGAGACACGAATGGCGTATGGGAATTCTTCTTCCGACGGGACAACAGGAGCAATCGAACGTTCAGCCAAAGCGCCATGACCGATTTCACGACGATTTTGTCCACCGAAACGCCCCGTATCGCCTACAGAAAAAGGCGGGAAGTTATAATGAAGGATGAAACGTTTTTCGTTAACGCTACCCGTGTAATTATCCACAAACTGTTTTTCTTCCAACGGAGCCAGAGTAGCTAAGCAGACCGACATTGTCTCACCGCGCGCGAACAAAGCCGATCCATGAACCACAGGAGGCAACACATTAACTTCAGCAGTTAGAGGACGAAGCTGCTTGATAGCACGGCCATCGGCGCGTTTGTCCTTGTCCATAATAGAGATACGGAAAGCCTTTTTCTGAATGTATTCAAATACCTGTTCGACATCAAAATCAGTAGCTTCCGCATGGCGTTCACGGATAGCCGCTTCCACTTCATCACGAAGAGCGCCTACCTTTTTTTGGCGTTCGAGTTTGGATGGAGCATAGATAGCTTCTTCAATGCGATCGCCTGCGATTTCGTATCCGATTTCCAAGAGTTCTGGTTTAGCCAAGCATAGTTCGTAGGCACGTTTTTCACGGCCACAGATAGCGCGGAGTTCCTCCTGTTTTTCGCAAATAATTTTAACGTTTTCCTGAGCGATATGAAGAGCCTTGATGAAGTCGTCTTCTGGAAGTTCTTTAGCCGATCCTTCAATCATAATCACCTGGTCTTTCGTACCAGCAAAAACAAGGTCGAGATCACTTTGCAACCGTTGACTGTTCGTAGGATTAATCACATAGTCGCCATTGATCAGGCCAACGCGCACCGCTCCGACCGGCTCAGCAAAAGGCAGATCAGAAATAACGCAAGCCGCCGAAGCGCCGTTAATACTCAATATATCAGGTTCGTTTTCACCATCCGCAGACAACAGGATGGAAATCACCTGAGTATCGTAAAAGTACCCTTTCGGGAACATCGGACGCAAAGGGCGGTCAGTCATGCGACACGTTAGGATTTCCTTTTCAGTCGGCCGACCTTCTCTTTTGAAATACCCACCTGGGAACATTCCGGCAGCAGCAGCCTTTTCCTTATATTCAACAGAGAGTGGGAAGAATGTCTGTCCTTCCTTAATTTTTGTTGCGCTGACAACAGTGACCAACACCATCGTATCGCCGCAACGAACGGTCACAGCTCCATCCGCCAAACGAGCCATTTTCCCCGTTTCAATAATCATCGGGCTCGTACCTACATTACATTCTATTGAATGAATATTCATATGATTCAATTTCCACTACCGGCCAACATCCAAACGAAAGCGCCGACCGGTAGTGCATAAAGCGCATTCGATAGTCAGGTACGGGCAGTGCCTCAGGAAGAATTGATCATCCTTGTTCTTTTGAGAACCCAGGACAGAATCTACCGAACATTCCCACGAATCAATCGGGTAAATTCTCCTTATGTCATTCACGCAATCTTGGAAAATCTGAAAAATTTCTCAAGGCATGCCCGACGGAATCCATCTGCCAACAAAAACGTCAACAAATGTTGCAGAGAACAGTATGAATAGATAGAAAAATTGCAAGCAAATAATTTCCACAGTATACCACCATCTAAAAAACAATTTGTCATTTTTTCTTGTCCCCCTTTCAAAAAATTGTAAATCAAACAGTATGGCTTTGTCATATTCCAGCAATTCATACCCTTGGGATTCGACATTCCGGAAGGTCGAGGGCTCTCATGGAGACAGAGTCGACAGAATGGGGCAATGTCGTCGTCCCTCTGCCCGGAGCAGGTCTCGCCTGGGACAAGCGACGCACAGCGCTACTTTTACCTATTCGGCTCGAAGCGAGTTGTCTGCCGCCGTACTCGCCGGTTCGCCGTACGCCTACGCTTACGACGACATCGGCAACCGGAATTCTGCCCAGAAAGGGAGCGCAGCCTCCGTCGCTTACACGACCAATGCCCACAATCAATACGCCGTGATCCAGGGGGATTCGGATTTTGAGCCGCAGTACGACGCCGACGGGAATCAGACTCTCGTGCAAACGGCAACGGGCATTGGGCAGGTGGACTACAACGCGCTCGACCGGCCCGAGCGCTGGACCAGCCTGGACGGTGCCACGGTTGTGGAATGCGCCTACGATTACCAGGGCCGCCGGACAATGAAGAAAGTAACCGTCAATGGTCTCGTAACCCAGCATCAGTACTTTGTACACCGGGGGTACCAGGTCATCGCCGCGATCGACGCTACAACGAGCAATCCAGACTGGCAGCTTGTGTGGGATCCGGCATACGCCACGGCTGCGCGTCCTCTCGCCTTTTGCCGGGGCGATCAAGTCTACACGTACGGATTCGACCAGACTAAGAACGTGTGCGAACTCTTCGACGAGAGTGGTCAAATTGCAGCTAGTTACGACTACGCCCCCTACGGAGCCCTCCTCCAGCAGACGGGGAGACGCTAAGGAATATTTATTAGCCGAACTGAAAGAAGCTCAAAAAGAAGCCCAAATAATGTGTAAAAATGCAGGAAAGGGAGAATGTTGTTCGTATGTCAGAATTGTTATTGAAGGAGCAGATAGCGATGAGTTAAAGGTTGTTCAAAACGTATTCAACGTATTATCTCAATACACTAAAATAATTGCGTGTGATAGTCCACTCCCGAGAGATTGCAAAGCGAAAGGAGGTAAAACATGTTGAAAAATTGTTCCTATATTATTACTTTCCTCTGTATCATTTATTTTACTATTCACATTTCAAGCAGCAGTGAAATTATTAGCCACATTGAATTAGAAACCCCCATCTCTTATTTCAAAAACAAACAGGAACAATATAAACTTGAAAAGCTTACGACTGAAGCAGAGGGAGAATTAAAGTTTATCCTCAATCAGTACGATTTGTTAAAAAAACGAGAAATTTGTCCCATTCCACTTTTACCCGACTTAGCCAAATTTCGACTAACAATCAAGGGGAAAACATATTATTTGCGCATGGCGAGCAGTATGAGACACGATGAATTATCTTCCAATGACATGGTGCGTCCGGATATTAATGCATTTTATTTTTATGAAATAAATGCCAACGAGAATTCTGTAGATAATGGAAAATATTCATTTTCAGATCCTGAGTTGTATACCGATATTGAACAGTTTATAGAAAAACATGCTAAAAGGGTTTATCAACCGTTTTCATTATCTGAAGTGATGGATCATTTTATCACTAGCACGTTCATAACGAGTCCAGATCTTCTAGGTGAATCACGCGACAAATGGAATCAATGGATTAAAGCTTGCGACGAATTATCATCAAACAATGAGATCGACCCACAAGAAACAAAATATCTTAAATATTTTTTCGACCTTCCGCCGGTTAAACATAGTCAAGCAAGGTATCAAGGGATTCAATTGATCCTATCAGGGCATCCTAAACAAGCAATACAAGCATTAGAGCCATTGGCTCAGCAGGGAGATTGTATTGCGCAATATTATTTAGGGATTCTACTTCAACGAGGGAGTTGGACTAAGGAAGAAGAAGATGAATATGAAATGAATCCCGTCCAAGGAATACATTGGATAGAACAATCTGCCCAGGCCGGTTATGTTAAAGCCCAAGCATGGATGGGAGACTATTACTTGAAAAATATGGACAATTCCGATAATGAGGAGAAAAGTTTATACTGGTATCGACATGCCGCTCAAGGAGGAGATGTAGACTCGCAATATATCTTAGGAGTCTGGTGGAGTTATGTGTTGAATAAGAAAGATCCACGCATGGGAATACACTGGTTCGAAAAAGCTGCTCACCAAGGCGATGATGAAGCTCAGCGTGAATTAGGATACCTTTATGCAACGACTCAAGAAAATTGGAAGAATCCAGAATTAGGGAAGAAGTGGATGGAATGTTCAGCAAAACAAGGAAACGCCCAAGCTCAACAGCTCCTTGCCATCTTCTACTTTCGAGGCATAGGTACTGTCCGCGATGAAATTCAAGCTTTCTCCTGGTGGAGTCAGGCAGCTTCTCGAGGTAATTCCAATGCTCAATTGCTAACAGCACTTTGTTACGCTCTCGGTCGCGGTACATCGAGAGATGAAAATAAAGCAGTTCAAATTTTCAACAAGTACCTTAAATCGGATTATTGCTTTGACAAAGCATTGGTTTTTTATTGTTTGGGGATGTTGTACTACTCCGGGCATGATTTAGGAGGAAATGCCGAAGAAGCGGCTAAATGGTTCAAAGCTGCCCGTAAGGGAGATTACCTTCTACATGATGCCTTGCAAATACTTACACAACGCGCCCGCCAAGGCGATGCCACTGCTCAAAAAATATTAACACGACTCAACACCCCAAAACGCAATTGTCGAGAGCATGAAAGGGAAATTATTCATTGATATATTCTATAAAAAATCACATTTGTCTAACACTGGAAAAGAATAAGAATCATTTCTCGATAAGCGAGACAACGGAATCAAGCTTAAATTCTCTCCAGAAGAAGAAAGAGGGTCTGTTTCAAATCCGCTGGTAAAAGCATTGTCGAAGTTTGAGGAAGAGATAGGGTACGTTGAAGAGTCCACAGGCCTTGGACTGGATTCGAGATAGAGCCGCATGAGCTGACTCGATCTTGTCCTTGTTGACTCCATAGCGAAACGAGTTAACCACCTCCTTGAGGTTCTTGAGAAATCCTTGGGCTTGACGAATTTTCAACAGGTATACTGTATTTTGATCAACAGTAGCGCTTGATCTAGAGGTCAAGACAGCTCCATCTGCAAAGATTTTTATTATACGCTTGCCAATTACGGATTTATATTTACTCTTGTTATAGTTTATTGAGTTATCTGACACTAGATTGAATCTTTTGTGTATCTACTTTTACAAAGATAAGTTCAATAAACCATTTTCGTCTCTTTGTGCTGTAACAAGTTTATTTTTCCACGATATGACCACAGATGAAAGTTCAAGATGGACAGCCTGGGCCAAGGAGCTTCAATTCCTGGCACAATGCGGAATAACTTACACCAAAGACCATTTTGACCGAGAGCGATTTGAGCGCATTCGCAGCATTGCGGCCGAGATGATGAGCGCCATGAGTGGGCTGCCGCTAGCGGTTGTACGCGATTTATTTTGCAACGAAGCCGGATTTCAGACTCCCAAATTAGACACACGGGCAGCGATATTCAACAGTGATCGCATTTTATTAGTCTGCGAGAAGAATGGGGTCTGGTCGTTACCAGGCGGCTGGGTTGACGTGATGCAAAGCATACGATCCAATACGATTAAAGAAGTCAAAGAGGAGGCCGGGTTAGATGTAGAGATAGAACGACTCATTGCCTTGCACGACCGGAGCAAGCACAACCAACCGCCTTACGCATACAATGTTTGCAAAGTATTCGTCCTATGCCGCGAGTTAGGGGGGAGATTTCAGCCCAACGAAGAGACCATCGAAAGCCGATATTTTGGATTGGATGAACTACCCCGTTTAGCGGAAGAGAAAAACAATCGCGAGCAAATTCAAATGTGTTTTGAGGCTTACCACAGTCCAGACTGGCAAGTCGTTATCGACTAAATTAACGCAGTCGGAGCAAGAGATATGCTTTGCAAGCCCAAAGTAACGTATTAATATTTTTTTAAGGGAACCTCCAAGTTCTTGACCCATCGACCTAATTCACAGATACTCTTGGTTCTTTCACAGCAGTAAGTTTCATGGGACGCGAACATCTCTCATCACGATTAGGTTTCATTTTGATTACAGCAGGCTGCTCCATAGGACTCGGAAACGTTTGGAGGTTTCCCTACATCACCGGTCAATATGGGGGCGCCACATTTGTCATTCTCTACATCCTATTTTTAGCATTTTTAAGTCTTCCCATTGTCGTCATGGAATTTGCAGTTGGGCGAGCCAGCCAGCAAAGTACGGCACGTTCGTTCGACCTACTTGAACCCCCTGGGACACCATGGCACTGGTTCAAGTATGTATGTCTCGCAGGCAATTACCTCCTCATGATGTTTTACACAGTCATCACCGGGTGGTTAATCTGGTATTTTTGGGAGATGCTAGCAGGAGGGTTTCAAGGGTTAAAGGCAACCGGCATAGCTGATCAATTTTTGTATTTACTCGATAGTCCTGGGATCATGACAGTCTGTACTTTCATTACCCTAGCCCTTTCGTTTGGGGTATGTTCCATAGGTTTGCAAAAAGGAGCCGAGCGAGTTACCAAGTTCATGATGATCGTACTTTTTTTGCTTTTGATTGTACTCGCGATCAACTCGATCATGTTGCCTGGAGCAGAAAAAGGCTTAGAATATTATCTCAAGCCCAATTTAGATAATATGAAAGAAGCGGGGTTATCAGAGTGCATTTTCGCAGCGATGGGCCAAGCATTTTTTACGCTCAGCGTCGGCATAGGATCGTTATCCGTATTTGGCAGTCGAATCAACAAGACAAGTTCGCTAACCTCTAATGCGCTTTATATGGGCATATTAGACACCTTTGTTGCATTTCTCTCAGGATTAATCATTTTCCCGGCCTGTTTCAGTTTTGGAGTTCAACCTAATAGTGGACCAGAACTATTATTCATTACACTACCAAACATTTTTAATTCAATGAGTAGTGGTTGGTTGTGGGGAAGTCTTTTTTTCTTATTCATGTGTTTTGCAGCACTTACCACCGTCATTGCAGTCATCGAAAATATCATCACGTTCTGTATGGACTTAACAGGCTGCAGCCGGATCAAAGCAGTCATTTACAATTTTGTGTTTCTTTCTATTTTGACCATACCATGTATTCTAGGGTTCAACGTTTGGCGTGGAGTTCGCCCATTTGGAGGCGACTCTACCATTTTAGACCTTGAAGATTTCATTGTTAGCAACCATCTGTTGCCCCTAGGCAGTCTCGTATTCCTCTTTTTTTGTACAAGCAAATATGGATGGGGATGGATCAACTTCCAACGCGAAGCCTCAACCGGCAAAGGGCTCGCCTATCCACAATTTATGCGCGGTTATGTCACTTACGTCTTGCCCATCATCATCATTCTGATCTTTATAGGCGGCTATTTAGTCAAATTCTAATGAGCGGGATTGTCCCAATTAGGGGAGCAATTCAACAAAAAAAATCAAGCAACGACAACCATCTCTTATCAAATATTTTCTAAATTCCAACTTGACATTTCAATGAGGAAAATCTTATAAGTTTTTCCAATGAAAAAACTTGTATTTTTGGCGTTCATCAGTGCTCTGTTGAGCAGTGAGCCATCTTTTGGTGGATATGATTACATAGGGTGGTCTCGCTACAATCCCAACGACAGGCCCGTACGGGCCCGACAAATCATTTCCCCAAGTCCCAAGAGTGAAAGATTGAGCGATCTTCTTCTGAAATGGCAAAAAAGGAAGTGGAAAGGAGTCAACGATCCATTTGCAGATGATGTCATCACCAAGAATGATTCCCCCGAAAGCATCGAACAAAAAGCTACAGGAGAAATTCAGAAAGTTAAGCAAGTTATCAGCGGCGATGAGTTAGTCGTCGTCGGTAAACTTAAAAACGGGAAAAGCGGTACAATCAAGATGAAATTATGGGGGATCGATGCAGTGGAAGCCGATCAACCTTTTGGCAAGGAAGCAATAGGGAAGCTGAAAAGCTTGCTCCATCCCAAAGTCAAGCATGTCTTTATTCAAAAAGGATACATAGGCGATAAGCCACAAGACGGGATTTATGTTGAAATCTATAGTTTTTATAAAAAATTAATTGATGAAGATACAGTAAAGACCACCTGGCATCTCGTTAACACGGAAATGACAGATTACGCCTACCCAGAACCCGGTATACTTATCAAAGAAAATGCTCAGATGTATATTGATGCCTATTTTCCAGCCATGCTAGGCAAGAAGAAAGATCCTTTTGCAGCCGACAACGTTCACGATGTTACCTTTGATATCACACCATGGGATTGGAGAGACATGACAACCGGACAAAAATCTCAAGCCTGGCATTACATTCAAAGTACTTCAGCTTATAAAGAGCGAGAGAAATTCGAATAATCGTCGATTACTGAAACCATACATTATAAGTATAGGATAAATCGCCCTACCCCATGAGCAGAGCAAAATCAGCAAATTCATATAAAAAATATCATTAAAACATATGAATTTTATTCTATTCGCACTATTATTTTATTGTTTTTCGGTAATAAATCCGAGTTATGGTCATATTCCAGCGACTAGGAAACAGTATTTTACAGATCAAGAAGATCCTTTGATGGAAGGGAGTTCTAGTAATGAAGAGAATTATCAACAATATATTAAGCCGTCAAAAAAAACTTTTGATTTAGAATATGCACTTTTTAACTGGCATGATCATCGGCAAGCATCAAAAGATTCTACACAGGCCACCATTCCTGATGAAATACAGGAAGAAGCGACAGGCGAGATTTTATCAGTCAGTCGAATCATCAGCGGAGACGAGCTCATCGCCCATGTCAAATTGAAAGAAAACGGAAGGACAGGACAAGTACGGATGAAATTATGGGGAATTGATGCCGTGGAGCTCGACCAACCCTTCGGGAAGGAAGCTAAAGAAATGCTCAGAAATCTCATGAGCACAAGATTCAAGTATATTTTTATCAATAAAGCAAAGATAGGCAAAGAAAATCGGGATGGGTTTTACGTTGAAATATACAGACAATATCAACCAAGAGAATCCGACGAAAAAAGCAATAGCGACCAGAATACACAAACACTCGCGTGGAGATTGATTAATATAGATATGGTATCTTATGCATATCCTGACATAGATTTTATTTCATGCGACAAAGACATTAATTATATTAATACATATTTTCCTCTTTTATCTTATTCTTCCAGTATGCCACATTTATCAATCAACCAATTATCAATCCACCAATTGAAAATTTTACCATATCCATGGGACTGGAGGGAAATGACTTTATCGCAGAAGTCCTATATTTGGAAAAAAGTCAAAGCCCATAGAATATATAAATACCGACAAAGAAGTCCCATTCTCCCTGAGGTTTTAGGAGAAATGTTGGATCCCTTCAAGAACAGTTCCCGAAGAAGATCGACACGAAAAGCCTCAAGTCGATCCAGAACTAGATGAGGAGGAGGGCGCCACTTCAGTACGTGAGAGAATATTGACAACTGACAAAGATCGAAGAGCCACCGGATACTAGGTTTAAACGATATGACAATCCACAGAAGCCACTTATTGGGGTAGAAAGATTGATCAGCCAGAAAATCCCCTTCGTGATGAAGGAGGCATGAGAAGGAGGGAAGTCAAATTGACAATCGACGTTCGAGTTGGCGGATAGCCCAGGCAGCATGTTCAGCGACCATCGAATCATCGAAGTGCATATGCCGCAAAGCAGACCAATCTTCATAATTTCCGACATTGCCTAAGACGACACAAATATTTCTCCACAGGCCACGTCTTTTAATGCGCCGGATAGGGGATAATCTGAATAAGGCCGAGAAGTCTTCTTCAGACAGAGACAAAAGGTTCCGCCATTGGATATTTCGCAATTTGTTTGATGGGAAAAACACAGGCCATGTAGAGGCAAGCGAAGAACGAGTATTCCACGGACAAGCCATTTGGCAGAGGTCGCATCCATAAACGCAAGAACCAATAGCCGGGCGGAGATCTTCAGGGATTCCTTCTTTATTTTCGATTGTAAGATACGAAATACAGCGTCTAGCATCCATCGTTCCATCCCCCATTAAGGCTCCAGTAGGGCAGGCAACAAGACAGCGGCGGCACGATCCACAGCGATTTTTGACAGGAGCATCACATGGCAGCTGCAACGTAGACAAGATCACACCAAGGAAAAAGAAAGACCCTCCCCGTTCGCGAACAATGAGGCCATGGCGCCCCCGCCAGCCAATACCAGCCAATTCAGCGTATTCGCGTTCCAACACAGGCCCAGTATCGACATACCACCGTTGTTGACCACCATACATTTCCAGGACATGGCATAAATCCTCCAATTTATCACCCATCAGTTTGTGATAGTCCATACCACGGGCGTAGAGAGCCACGCTTTGAGGGAGATGGCACCCCCCCCCATAGTCACAGGAAAGGCAAATGATACTTTGGCATCCCGGCAAGACCAGGTCCGGTTGACAGCGACGTTCAGGATCCCTTTCCAGCCAGGCCATCGCGCCATGGCGTCCAGCCTGAAGCCACTCCAGGAAAACGTCAGCATGGGGAGCACGCACAGCAGGAGCCACTCGGCAAGCAGAAAATCCCAAGTCTTTTGCAAGACGCAGCACAGCAGATTTGATCACGGCCGGATCGCACTCCATGCCATCTATCATGTGAAGACAGATATTCTTTTGGCGAGACAAACCGGTGTCATGGCACACAGGAAAGAAGTTCATTCTTGTTGGTTCCGGGGCACTTGTTAGAATCAGGGATAAGATCATATGGCATCAAGTAAACGGCACCGCAACCAACAAACGCCCAATTTATTTTCCGACGAAGGAGAGCGGCCCTTGGCAGACCGGTTACGTCCCCATCGACTGGACGATCTTGTGGGACAGCAACATTTGTTAGGGGAGCAAGCGCCCCTACGGCTCATGATCGAGTCAGGCAAGGTCAGTAGTTTTATTCTGTGGGGGCCGCCAGGTTGCGGCAAAACAACACTCGCCAGGATTCTAGCGACCACACAACCATTAACGCGTTTCGTATCCGTATCGGCCGTATTTTCAGGGGTTTCCGAATTACGAGTCATTTTTGACGAAGCCGTGCGAGCCCACGAAATGGGCGAGCGGACACTTTTATTCGTCGATGAGATTCACCGTTTCAACCGGGCCCAGCAAGACAGTTTTTTACCTTACGTTGAGGATGGGACCATCATTCTAGTAGGAGCCACAACCGAAAACCCATCTTTCGAATTAAACAGTGCCCTTTTGTCTCGTTGCCAAGTGTTTACAATGAAAGCATTGGACGAGGAATCCCTTGGGATGCTCGTCAGCCGGGCCGAACAATTTTTAGGCGTTCCCCTACCCTTAACGTCCGAGTCTCGGGGGAAACTCATCCAATTAGCCGATGGAGATGGACGTTATCTGATCAACCTAATCGAAGCCGTCCATAGCATAGCAACACCCGGCCAACAGCTCGATGTTCCAAGCCTTCTTGCCATCGTTCAGCAACGATCGCCCCAATATGACAAAGACCGCGAGGGTCACTACAATTTAATTAGCGCACTTCACAAATCACTCCGAGGTTCCGATACAGACGCAGCGCTCTATTGGGCAGCGCGCATGTTGGAAGGCGGAGAGTCTCCAATTTACCTATTGAGACGATTAACACGTTTTGCGATGGAAGACGTCAGTTTAGCCGATCCAGCAGCGCTATCCATAGCCATTGCCGCTTGGGACACCTACGAACGCTTAGGGTCACCAGAAGGAGATTTAGCCATTGCGGAATTAGTCATCTATCTAGGTTGTGCTCCCAAATCCAACAGTACCTACAAAGCCTGGGGGGCAGCCATTCGCAGTGCTCGCCAGTTTGGATCTCTGCCACCTCCGGCCCACATTCTCAATGCACCCACCCAGCTCATGAAAGAACTCGGATTCGGGAAAGGTTACCAATACGACCATGAGTTACCAGAGGCATTTTCTGGGCAAAATTATTTTCCCGAACGGATGTCACGCCAACAATTTTATCGTCCACCGGAACGAGGATTTGAACGAGAAATCAATAAACGGCTCAATTACTGGAACAAACTTCGGCAAAAGTTGAGGGATTCATCTTCGCCAGAGGCGACAGGCCCTGATCCCGATTCCGCCTAAAGGGACTACGGCCCCATCTCCTCACCTTACAAACCCCAGATGTTCTCCATCATGCACGGAAGCCAATCCACCAAGTTCGCGTTCATTATAACACTCATATTGGGATGGACAGCAAGTTGTTGGGCAGCCGATCTATTTACCCCCACCCCCGAAACGCTCAAACGCATTTCTACGGATCCTGAAATGCGTCGTCTAGTTTATTGGGCCAATCGTGCCATGAAGGTACGGACCGTCACAGAGATACGCCCGGATCGTGGCGATCATTATTCACCCTGGCATCTTGGGACAACCTTCAGCGCATGGATGGAAAATCTAGGGTACAGTTATCTCGTGCAACGAGACAAAAAATACGCCCGCAAAGGAGCAGCTTTGTTGGTAGAATTTTGCCAGCATTTTCCAGTAGATAGTTCTAGACTAGCGGCCGGGTTTGAGGGAGAACGTGGACAAATCGTCTATGGTCTAGCCATGGGATGGCTCTTTTTCCATGATTTTCTATCATCCAGTGAACAGCAGCTCGTTGAGAAAACAGTAGCCCAATACATCGACAAGGCCATCATAATTGCCGACAATCCGAAAACATGGTGGTACGGAATCCACAATTACAATGGCGTCATGTTCGGCCCAGCAGGTATCGCCAGTCTGTTGTTGAATGACAGGCCAGGTTATCAAAAACGGCTCAGTCACAGTATCCGCATCCTCAAGAGATGGATTCAGCTCAGCTTTGATTCAAAAGGGTTGCCATGCGAAGGTTCAGCTTACGCGCGTTACAGTGCTATCCGCGTCATGCTCTTTGCTCAAATGTTACGCGACCGCGGCGGAGAAAACCTCTTTAAGACGACCAAACTAGGTTTATGGCCGCGAGCCTACATCGCCGAGCAAATTCCTGGCACCAAGCTCATGGAAGCCCGCAACGACGCTTACTATAGTTCCCCCAGTATTGAATGCCTTTTTGTTTCGACAGCCAACCAAGATCAAATTGCCGAATGGATTTACCAAAACTGGAGCGATAGGGGCAAAGATTTTTTCCCTTTGAATCGCCTACTCGAAGCACAGCGGCGACCAACCCCATTTCTCAAGTTAAAAGAATGTCCCAAAGGTTTCTTTTTCAACCAACGAGGGCTTTCTATTTGGCGCACCGGATGGGGTAAGGGAGACGTCATGTTCAGCATAGAATCAGCGCCCTATCTTTCAGCTTCTGCAAAACACCGTTCGATTCATGCACAAGCAGACCGAGGACATTTCAATTTATATGCCTACGGGGATCTTTGGGCCGTCGATACAGGATATGCCAATGATTCACAACAAAATCCACTTTATTCGCGCAGCAACACCTTAGCCCACAGTTGTGTTTTAATTGACGGGAAAGGGCAAGGCCGCAGTGGGAACGGGCCAGGAGTATCCGGGAAGACGACAGATTTTAAAGACAATGGTTTTATTGGTTATGCCAGGACAGATAACACCGAGGCCTATCAAGGGAACAATTGGGGGGAACCAGGAGCAGGCGTGCAACATGCATTACGAGACACTTATTTCGTCCGCTCGACCCAAGGGATTCCGGCTTATGCAATCGTATTTGACGATATACAGAAAGACGCAAAACCCCACACTTTTACCTGGCAAATGATGTTGCTAGCAGGAAAAAAGGTAAACATACGCCGTGACGGAGCCCTGATTACCAATCGCCAGCCCATCGATCGTTATGTGATGACCCCAGCACGCGGAGACAAAGGAAGAATCCGTTGGGAAGTCATCTTCAGTCAACGAGAACGATGTTCCTTGTGGGGATATTTTCGCGCGGGGGGGATTTCACCACTTGACAGCGATTCCTTCCGACTCGTCATCGACGGGGGGCGCCCCATGGAATGGAATATCAACGGGCAAAACTACTTTTCTTGGCAGCGAATCACAGGCAAATACGATCAACGCCAAACCCTTCCCCGATCTCAAATGTTTGATTTTTCTCCGGGGAAACATACCATCGATCTTTTAACCCGAGAAAAGGGAGCTCAAGTCAAGGCACTTTTTTTAGGGAACACACCTGAAGCGACGCCAGCCTTGCCCGACAACGGACGCTTATTATCCATCGACAAAGCCCAACTTTCCGGAGATATGCGTTTCTTTGAGAATCCGACTCTTGTGACACGCAACAGTTGCGCCGTCTATCTCGATGCAACCGCGCCAGTACGCATGAGTGTCGATGATTACGCGCCAGCCAACAACAGTAGGCAACCCTCCATCATTCTAAGACTCCGAGGAGAAACCCAAGCAGTTAATCCCCGCTTTATGGCGATCATTGTACCACTCCAATCAGGCCAGCACGAACCCAAAGTTGCCTTTTCCAGGGCTTCAGATGGGACAGCAACAGCAACGCTAACCTGGCCACATGCAGTCGATACCATCAATTGGAAATCCGCCCCGCGTTCAAGGCCCCGTTTTACTCGCACAGTAACAAGGAAAAATTGAAATAGAAAACAAGACAAACCTCACACTCATACGATTATTTAGGCCAGCCCAATCACAATTACCCAGTATTTTTTTGCCCTTTGCCGCATGTCATGATGATTTCTGGTTATTTCTAAATCTTGAAAATGTTGTTTACGATCTTAATATAAACCCGTGAATATTTGGATACTCAGCGACACCAAGCCAGGGCACTTAAGTCAAACGAAAGGTTTGGCAGCCGCCCTCGTCAAACGATGTCCGGGGACAGTGGAAATTGTCGAATTGGCGGGGAAAGGTTTTTGTCAAAAGATTCGAGAAGCCACAAGTATTCAAGGGCGGGAACATCCTGATCTCATATTAGCAGCAGGCCATAGCACCCACATTCCATTGTTATTTGCAGCGCGGCAATTCAAGGCCATTTCTATCGTTTGCATGAAGCCAACACTGCCCGTTTGGATGTTTGATCTATGTATTATTCCGCGGCATGATCTTCCGGAAGGCCAGTCAGCCAACAAACATATTTTTTCTACGACAGGAGCATTACACTCGATAAGGCCTTGTCCTAACGCCACCAAAGACAGGACCTTATTTCTCATTGGAGGCCCCAGCAAAGCCTTTAGTTGGGATGCAGACGACTTACTCGGGCAAATCCAAATGATCGAAACCCGGATCACCGGTGGCCAGGCCATCCTCACGACCTCCCGCCGAACACCGCAAGGATTTGCAGAGGTTTTAGTAGCCCAATGCCCACACATTCAAATTGAGCCAGTTGAACAGACCCCGCCAGGGTGGGTAGCCGATCAACTCAAGCACGCACACACCGTCTGGGTCACCCAAGACAGCGTTTCAATGGTGTACGAATCTCTTGCTTCTGGCGCAGCAGTAGGCCTACTTTCTATGCCAAAGCGCCCAGGCAAATCCACTCGCGTAGCACGGGGCATTGAAATGCTCATTGCAGAAGGGCGCGTTACACCATGGGCCATTTGGCGGGATAACGGACATCTCAAGTCCTCACCGCCCCTTGTCGAGACCGAACGAGCAGCCCAGTTTATCATTCAAACATTCTTCTCCAATATTCCTCAAACAGCATGAAAGTCATCCACATACTGCCCTCTTTGGAATCAGGCGGCGTTGAACAAGTCGTTTTGGAACTAGGCAAAGGATTCGTTAAACGAGGGATCGACAATGTTGTCATTTCAGCAGGCGGACGTCTTGTTCCGCAGTTACGTCAAGATGGTTCTCGCCACATCAAACTCGATATTGGTAAAAAAAGCCTATTCACACTCTTCAAGGTAGGACGGCTTAAACATATTTTTTTACAGGAGCGGCCAGACATCGTACACCTGCATTCTCGCATGCCCGCCTGGATTGGTTATTTCGCCTGGAAACGCCTTTTCGAAGAACACCGGCCCGGCTTAGTTACCAGTGTCCATGGTTTTTACTCAGTCAACGCCTATTCGTCCATCATGACCAAGGGGGAACGAATCATCGCCGTATCTCGTTGTATCCGCGACTACATCACACAAAATTATCCATCCGCCCCAGCAGATCATATTCGAGTCATTCCTAATGCCATCACCCCGACCACCCATTACTTTGGTTATGCACCCTCGCGGGAATGGTTGAAAGCCTGGTATGAGAAGTACCCAGAACTCATGGGGCAATTCACACTTTGTTTACCGGGGCGCATCACCCGCGTCAAAGGGCACCTTGATTTAATTCCCATTATCAAAGCTCTGCGAGGCCAAGGAATACCAGCCCAGGCCGTCATCGTTGGCGAAGCCAAACGAGGCAAAGAAGGATATAAGCATGAAGTCATGCAAGCTTGCGCCCAGGCAGGCATTTCTTCTTATGTAACCTGGGTAGGTCATCGTACCGATTTGCGCGACATTTTAGCCGTATGTTCCGCCACGCTTTCCCTCACGACAAAGCCGGAAGCCTTTGGGAAGACAACCTTAGAGGCGCTAGCGCTAGGGAAACCAGTTGCAGGCTACGCCCACGGAGGCATACGCGAACAGCTCGAAATTTTCTTTCCCGAAGGGCTTGTCCCAGTAGGAGACAGCCTAGCCATGGCAGAGCTTTTAGCAGGTTGGTACCAACACGAGACGCGTCCGCCAGCCAAAATTCCCTCCCCTTTCCGCATGGATCATATGATCGATAGCCATTTGGCCGTCTACAACGAATTGTGAACACCATGACGCCCCAATATGCCATTCTTGCGCTCAATTTGATACCCTCATTAGGGTCCATCCGCATAGGCAGGTTGCTAGAGTTTTTTGGCAGTGCGGAATTGGTATTGCACGCCGACGAAACGATGTTATGCCAGGTACGCGGCATTGGATCCGAAATGGCCGCCGCCATCCGCGGGTGGAAAACCCTCGTTAACCCCGACAAAGAACTAGAATTGGCCGAACAAGCAGGCGTCTCCATCACCACCATTTTCGATGCCAATTATCCCACAGCGCTTCGCGACTTGCCAGATCCGCCGCTCGTACTCTACCACCGAGGGACCTGGACAGAAGCTGATGGAGAAAAATCAGTTGCCATAGTTGGAACACGCCGCGCTTCAGCCTACGGCAGACTCGTCACCCGCAAAATGACCAATGAACTCGTCGAATGCGGCGTCACCATTATTTCCGGGTTAGCCAAAGGGATCGATACAGAAGCACATGAAGCAGCACTCGCCTCGAGAGGGCGAACGATTGCCATCATAGGATCGGGGATGAACCACATTTACCCGGAAAGCAACATTCCTTTATCTTACCGCATTGCGGACGGCCATGGCGCCGTTGTTTCAGAATTTCCAATGAACATGTTGCCCAGCAAGACAACATTTCCCATGCGCAACCGAATTGTCAGCGGTTGGAGCCGCGCAACACTCGTCGTAGAAGCGCCCAACCGGAGCGGTTCATTGATCACAGCCAACATAGCCAACGAGCAAGGGCGCCTAGTTTATGCCGTGCCCGGCCCCATAGACAGGCCATCGTCAGAAGGATGTCACACCCTGATCAGAGAGGGAGCCATTCTAGCCACTTCAGCTCGACACATTATCGATGATTTTCACTGGCAAGCTTCTCCAGATCCAGAGCAACAAGAACTCCCCCTGTTCGACACCAAGGGAATCACCAGCACGGCAAGCACAACAGCTTCACTGGGAGAACTCGATAGCAACGACCTTCTCGTCTATCACACGTTGCAGCTAGGGTTTAACACCATCGATACGCTAGCCGTATCGACAGGTTTGCCGACGAATGAACTTACAGCATCACTCGTCAGACTGCAAATGCGACGTTTAGTCATTCCTGAACCCGGAGGCTATTTCAGACTCGTTCCCCCCGCATAACTATTTATTGTTGGCCACTACTGTCCACTAAAAATGGACAAGGTTAAAAATTACATAAATTCAGTTCACTTGAGCCGCCGGAACCTCCTTTCAACTTGGAAACGGCATGACGGACAAAATATGGATACTATATTGCCCCCAATGGCAATAAACCATATCTTTCTCTGATGAACATAAAACAGTGGCTTATTACAACACCCCTCCTGACGCTTGCCTTCTCCCCAACGTGGGGAGAAGCGCCAAGTCGTCTGTCGGACGAAGAAAAACGTGAAGATGCCGCTCGAGTTCTCGAAACATCTCAAGGCATCATCAAAATTGTCATCTTTGAAACGCTTTATCAGGAAACTCCGCGCGAAACAGGCCCCAACTATGCCCAAATCTATCGAAGGGCTATCGTTGTAGAAAATTTACGAGGGCCTTTCAAGGTTGGAGACTATATTGTTCTGCACCACTCATTCGAGGGCTACCCGCGCGGCATGGGGAATATTCGTCAGGGAATCCCTCATCCGAAAGGACGTTACTACACATTCAGTAAAGATGACATCCAACCTGCACGCAAGGATTTCGTGGGTATATTCACCGTACTGAACGGCGTCCCCATTCTGGAAGAAATACGTCCTTTTCTGCGCGAACAATACATTCCGGATGTGGCAACGATCGAACCCGCGCGGCTGATCATGAAGCCTAGGGAAAAGATCGGGGAAAAATGATCATCCCAGACGGAAATCTGCCTGCCGCCCTCCTCATGGAACGCATCATCAGGGACAACACGGACTGGCCGGGACTCAGGGAAAAGGGCCCTTGCCGCTAGTATTAGGGTAGGTGATGATCCGGGCTTTGTGGACGATATTCTCCCCACCTTTGACTCTCTTGGTAAAGGTCACGTGTTGAACTCTGAGCTCCATAAACCCTTTAGGA
>CASFPZ010000031.1 GCA_949296365.1 uncultured Akkermansia sp.
AGTTGATTCCAACAAGTATAGCTCTTAACATATTTGTTGCCATCGTATTTTTTCACTAGATATTTGAATTTTTCGTAATCAAGAAACTTCACTAATTGGGCGAAAACGTACTCATCTTTAAACATAACGGTCTGATTTTGACCGCAAAGTTAAATTCAAGTCTCGGGAATGTGAAGTCGCTTATAACAAATTGAATTTCAATAATTTCAAAAAACTCCTATGATTTTTTAGTGGACACTAATGATCCAGAGGTATACCTGAGGATGAATCTGAACGTATGATGATCTCTGGTTTCTTTCAAGTCGCTCTTGATCATTTCCACCAACAGGCAATTGTCGATGCTGTGATGGTTGCATTAGGTTGTTAGATCTACATTGAACGCCTTTTTACATGAGTGGCCGGTAACTCTTTGGGGAACAAATTCCCCCTTGCGATGTTATCCTTGGAAGAGTCGAAAAAGAAACGCGTACAAGTGGTTGAAGTTGCCAAAGGGGGAAATTGTCAGAACTCTTATCTCAAAGCCATTTTAATGATGAAAAATACTTAGGTAAGAGCGCCGGGTTTGTGACTCATGTGCTCAATGCTAATACCGGAAAACCGCGTGACATGGCTTGCGGCAGATTAGTGGAGTGTCTTAGAGCCTTCTTTTTTTCGCTCTCTAGACAACAACGCAATCGATCCAATGTGTAGGTATTGATCGCAGTAATACCTATAAAGCAGCAGTAGAGAAATATTTGCCGCATGCTTATCTATGCCTTTCTTTCCACGTCATATGGATATAATTTATTAACGCAAGGTCCTTTTGGTGCTGTAATACGGCATATAGAACATCACAATGTATCTAATATTCACGTTCCTGTTTTTCCTGAATCCTTCCAGTAGGGAGTGGATGATTTGATACAAGAGTCATCAATGTGGCGTGAAAAAAACAACTGATATGCTATTTCAAACTAAATTTTTATTGGAACAAAAAGCAAATCTAAAGGATTTGACTCCTGATGATTATGACTATTATGGATCTCGAACAACCAACAGAAGAGTTTCTTGTTTTTCAATAAAACGAAAGGATATTACAACGACAAAAATTAATGCTTTTAATTTGTCTGAACGAATAAAGAATGTGAAGGAAAATTTGGATCCTGTAGTCACCTTAAAAGAAACATTGTTATCGCAGAATGTTTTCTCAACAGGTTCATTCCTCCGATTTGAAGTATCAAATGATAAGGATATAATGCTTATAAATCAATCAGATATGTTTGATACCCTTATAAAATGTAAAAGGATATCACGCAGGAATGCTAAGATTGATAATTTGGTAAATTATGGAGAAGCCTTAATTACTTATGTTGGTACTTTAGGTGATGGTGAAAAGTTCTGTTATGTTATATTTGCTAATGAAAATTTAGAAGTGCAATTAGTCTCTGGGGAGTTTAGCCGAATGAAGACAATTCAAGATGTTCCATCAGGATATTTGTTTGCATGGCTGGATTCCGATTATGGATTTAGATTCATTCGGAATACTCAAGCAAGTACAAAACTCTGTCGTCCCATTCCTAAATTGCTTTTTGAGATTCATATACCTATTATTGACAAAGAATCAATGTTGGAAATAGACAAATTGGTAAGAGAAGTTCACACGAAACGTTACCAAGCAAACTGTAATGAACGTAAAGTCATTTCTATGGTTGAGCAAGAAATAGATTCTTGGAGTGCATGGAAGGAGAATTAGTTTATGGACGAGAATATAGAAATTTTCTACCGCCTTTGGGAACATGCCGAAAATGAAGTGGTGGAATTCAAAAAGGCTGAAACCAACTTTGACGTAGATGAGTTAGGGAAATACTTCTCTGCCCTCAGTAATGAAGCCAACCTGCGCAATCGTGAGTTTGGTTGGATTGTGTTTGGTGTATGGGATAAGAAGCATCAGATTATTGGAACATCCTTCAAAAATGGGGAAATAGCACTAAATAAGCTGAAGCAAGACATGTCGCAACACACAACCGACGGATTGATTTTTCGTGAAATCATTCCAGCCACAGTAGAAGGAAAACGCGTGCTACTATTTAAAGTGCCTGCCACTCCTCGAAATATTGTAATGAAATGGAAGGGCGTTGCCTATGGACGCGATGGTGAAAGCCTAAAACCACTGAATCAAGCCAAACAGGATGAAATACGTCAGCAACCTCCGATACCTGACTGGACTGCCCAATTGGTTCCGAATGCTACCATCGATGACCTTGATGAGTTGGCTATTGCTACAGCTCGCATCATGTTTAAGAAAGTACATAAGTCGAAAATTTCTGCAGAAGAGGTTGATGGATGGACGGTAGAAGAGTTTCTTTCGCATAGCGGAGTGATGCGCGACGGACAACTTACCCGTGCGGCCATTTTGCTGCTGGGTAAGCCACTGTCATTACAAAAGATTCATCCGACTGTGGCACAGATTACATGGACATGGGAAGATAAAGATGCTACGGTAATTGACTATGAGCATTTCACCATACCTTTTATCCTTACGGTAGATAAGGTACTTGCGAAGATCCGTAATAAAACCATGCGTGAGTTGCCGGGGGATACCCTCTTCCCCGATACCATGAAACAATATGATGACTATACCATACGTGAAGCTCTGCACAACTGCATAGCCCATCAGGACTATACACTTCAAGAGCGTATCTCGTTTGTAGAAGGTGAAGACAAGCTGTATTATGGCAACGGAGGGAGTTTTATTCCCGGTACCATTGAGAAAGCATTGGAACACAAAGGACCACAGCGTCATTATCGTAACGAGTGCCTTTGCGCAGGGATGGTAAATTTCAATATGATTGATACCGTAGGACGTGGCATTAAAAAGATATTTGCAGAGCAGCGCAACCGTTTCTTTCCTATGCCTGATTATGATATTGACAATGAGAATCGTACGGTCGGTGTCACCATCTATGGTAAGATGATTGACGAAAAGTACAGCTCGCTGCTGAAATCGAATACGGATTTGACATTAAAAGAATGTTTTTGGTTGGATGCTATTCAGAAACACCGACCTGTAACGAAGGTGGCCATCAAACATCTGAAGGAAAAAGGACTGATAGAAGGACGTGCGCCCAATTACATTATCTCGCTTACAGTAGCCAAGTTGACGCATCAAATTGGTCATTACACCAAAGAGAAAGGACTGGAGGAAAAGTTGCTTGAACAAACCATCCTTCAATTGGCTAAAGATGCAGGAAAAGAAGGCTTTAAGTTGAACGATGTTTATGTGGCTCTGCATAAGAATTTACCTGCTTCCATGAGTATGATATCAAAGAAAAGATATTTGGGAAGGTTGCTTGGTAAGATGAGTACCTCACTTCTGCTTCAAGTTGATGGTAGAACCTGGAATATAACCGAAATCGGATTATCGAAGCTGAGGTTATAAATTGGGCTTTAATATTCAAGTATTTCTGTAAAATTCATGATGCCAGGCAAATACAAAAAACATTCGGCTATAATTCGGCTATAATTCGGCTATAATTCGGCTATAATTCGGCTATAATCAAAAGTATCAAGCTATCACAGTCATTTTCTCAGCAACCTTCAGGTTTTGCAATAAAGGGAATTTGACCATGGGGAGTCGGTAAAGGAAAATCTTGGGGCCTTTTATTAAGTGCTAAGTCCCTCAAGGCTTTTGTCCTTCTTGCAGAGGCTTTCATACCGTTAGACCTCAAGTGTTCCATCCCTCCATGGGTTTTACGTGGAGGTTGATGAAACATATCTCTGAGTCCTTTCGTTTTATCCCCGTTCGGCATCTGGCTGTTCAATACGGTATTTCAGCCTCGACGATTAGACGTATCGATCAGGGTCGTTGGCTTTCGCCTGTCAATTGGGATCATCTCAAAGCCATTCTGATCGATGGAAAATACTTAGGTAAGAGAGTCGGGTTTGTGACTCATGTGCTCAATGCTAATACCCGAGAACCGCTTGACATGGCTTGTGCTAGTTATGTGCTTAAAGAAGAGTTTCGCGAGATCTGGCATGCGCCCAATCCCAATGCAGGACAATGACGATTGAGCAAGTGAAATAGGGCCCTTAAAACGATTGGGCCAAGGGTTTCTCAAGAACCTCAATGAGGTGGTTAACTCGTTCCGCCATGGAGTCAACAAGGACAAGATCGAGTCAGTTTCAGAAGCTTGCCCCTGGCTATTCAAATAAGATCTGCTTTTCTTCAAAGTGGCGCCATCAGGGATCAAACGCTTTCGAGAATCTACGGGAAAAACGCAAGGCCGACCTCCTTGATTAAGACTGGAAGTCGACCTTGGGCGAGATGGGGCAGAATCCTGCCACTTGAGAAGAATCAGGAGGCGGTGCCTTCCAAGCGTTTCTTCCAATATTCGGCTTTTTCTTGCTCAGACATGCCTTTGCGTTCTTTGAGCCGATCTTTGCGCGTCTTGATGAGCTCTCGCACGTCTTTGGCCTTTTTGGCAATTTCTGCGTTGGTGTCTTTGGTGTATTGATCGAGAATTTCTTTGACGTAGGGGTATTCGGATTTGGCAATGCCAATGCAGGACAAAATGGCTAATTTAGCATCTTGAGCTTCTTGAGCTAACTTGGCATTGTTGGGATCTTTGGCGGCCTCGTCTGCCAACTTGTTGGCTCGATCGAGCTCGGGCTGGAAGAGCTTGCGGCCTTCGTCGTCGTTGCGTTCACCAAGACGATTGCCCAGGATGCTGAAAATGGAGTTGCGAAGTTCGCGTTGGACCGGTTCTTTTTTGAGGTCTTCGTTATCCCAAGCTTGGAGTTCCCGGAGGACGGGAATCGCAGCGTCGGTGGTGAAATACTTGAGATTCCTAATAGCTGTCATTTTGACGATCAAGGGGGCGTTGACTGCGAGTTCCTTGAAGTAATCCAGTGCGGTGGGGGTCCCTGTGTAGGCTAGGGCCCGCAGGGCTGCATTGAGCTTTTTGGCTGGAATTTCACCAGATTGCCCCTTGAGCGTTTTGACGATTTCTTCCGCGATGATTTGCTTGCCTTGTTGATCGGCTTTGTCGGCCATGGAGGGCAGAGTCACGGCTAGTGCTTCGACAATGCGCGAATCGGTCTTCTTCTCATCGGGGTCGAGAAGGATTTTCATGACGCGAGTGGCTTCGTTGGGGTCGAGTCCCAATCGCATCTCTCGCAAGACGGTCGCTTCGAGGTCTTTTTGATTGGCGGCTGCGAGCTTACTTTGCAAGAGCCAGAGGTGTTGCATGATTTTGGGATTTTTGGCCGAAGCCAAAATCGTCGTGAACATCGAAATCTGTTTCTTGGTATACTTGCCCGTGTTGTTCGTCATGTCGTTGATGGCAGTCAACGCGATTGCTGGATCCAGTTGCCCCATCACGGCAACAAGGTGAATGGCTGCCAATGCTCCCGTGGGATCTTGGGTGCTGCGGATGCGCTTCATGAGGAATTCGGCGTCTTCTTGATTGGCTTTCACCTGGGTTTTGAAGGTTTGGGGATCGTATTTCAGAACATCGCCACCTTTGTTTTCCCCTAATGCTGCCGACTCTCGTCCAAGGGCAACTCCCAACTCCTGGAGCTCTTTGTAGTGTTGGTTCTCGGCCCTGATTTTGGCGTCGCGGTTGCTGATGTAGAACATCGCACCTCCGCAAACGACTGCTGCTGCGCAGACGGCAATGGTCAGGTCCCTGATCGTTTTCTTCTTTTTAGCTGCTGCGGTATCGAGAACTGTGGCGCCGCCTTCCGACTGAGATAGAGACGGATTCGGTGTGGCAAAATTCCCACCTGTACCGGGCTTTGGCGATGGAGCCCTTCCGCCGGTCGCAAGAGAACTCGGACGCAAGGTCGGGACGGGTGCGCTGCCTAAAGCTGGCTTTGACGATGGACTCGGTTGGGCTGGTGCGCCTGCGGCATGCAAGGTGGGCGCTGGCGTTTTGAACACGGAACGCCCGGCTGTCGGCTGGGCTGCTGGCCCTGTCGCGAATCGAGGAGATACGGTGGCCGAGGTCGCAGCTGGTGCCATTGGCGTCGTCGCTTGTGGTTGTGGAACGGCTGCTGTGGCTTGTTGCTGAGATTGCAGGAGTTCTGCTTGGGCCTGGGCCGCCTGGAGGGCTTGTTGGGCTGCTTGGAGTTGGGCAAGTGCTTCCTGGACTTGCTGTGTGGTCGCCTGTGTCGCCTGTTGCTGGGCCTCTTCTGCTGCCTGGGCTTCGGCTAGTCGTTGCTGTTCGGCATCCCAGGCTGCCTGTTGCTCGGCTGCTAGTCGTTGCTGTTCGGCATCCCAGGCTGCCTGTTGCTCGGCTGCTAGTCGTTGCTGTTCAGCGTCCCAGGCTGCCTGTTGTTCGGCTGCTAGTCGCTGCTGTTCGGCGTCCCAGGCTGCCTGTTGTTCGGCTGGGATTTGTTGCTGCTTCGCTTCAGCCAAGCGTGCCTGAAGTTCTGGTGTTAAAAAACTGTGTTGGGCGGCGGCTGGTGTTGCTCCTGAAAGTAATTGAGGGCGTTGAGGCTCGGTACCAACGGGAAGTCCTGTGACTAATTTTTTGCGCGGAGGGAGTGGTTGATCGCTCATGGGATAAAGTTATTAGAAAGGGGTTAGAATGGTTGGGTTGACTGGAAAGGCGAATAACAATTGAGTGGTAAATCTGGTCGGTTCATTTCACGACAGGGATGATGCCACTCATGTAAGAAGTGTCATCTTTTCCTGCGCCTCTGACGACTTTATCCAGAATGACTTGGATCGATTGAACTGGTTTGGTAAAACCGGGCACGCTGATGAATTGCTCGTTCCAATCGTCTCGCAGAGTCGCCTTAAATTCATACTGGCCGTCATTGAGGATTATGATCAACGATTTCGGCCTGCTGTAAAGTGAGAAAGCGACATCGGGGCGTCGCTGGGCTTCGATATCTCCTTTGGGTATAAGCCGGACTGGCGATAACCCCGTGCGGATGAGTAGCCCTTTAAGTTGTTGCGGGGATGGAAGTGTCAAACGGATGGTCTGCCGTTCTCCGAGCCCATCGACACCTTCTGCCCAAAACCCTGGGGACGATGCCTTCAAATTGTCGGCGTTGCATGGCTGGCCAAAAGGATCTTGCGGGGCCGTAGACGAAGCCGTAACGGTATAATCCTGCGGAATGCGTGCGCTAACATTATTGAAGCTCAGATGTGAAAGCGACATATTGGCCGCAATTTGGTAAGAAAACTGTTCGCCCCATTCCATAATGAAACGTTGTGGTTGCGGTTTCCCGTTCCCTGGAGCAAAACCCCATTGGATGATCCCTTTGTCGAGACGCGAGTACATGGCTGGATCGCTCGGCGAGAGTATGTTGAGTGTTGTTGGCAACATTTCTTCCGAATAGATGTATAATTCACCTTGTTTCAGCGGGGTCCCCCAGGTGCTGAATGCATCGAGCGCTAATTCAAACCGACGCGGAGACAGGGTGACCCGGCGTTCGTTGTTTTGCCATTTGCAGGCGAGCGTTTGGGAGAGTGGTGCCGTGAACCAAATCCGGATTGTGTTGGCGCCTTTGTTGAGGGTGGGTGTCAAAGTGAGCCAATGCGAGATATTGCTGACGGCTAACATTGACGGAGCAAGAGCCTGAAAATGTTTGCCTTCGACGACTTGGCTGGGCTCTACCACCTGGTTGACGCCAACGCTGATGTCGCCCAAAGATTTGGAAAAGGGAATGAGATGGATGGGCAATGGTGACTTGGCATTGGCTTCTGGATCTGTCGTCGGATAGTTGAACGGAATCCCTAACGAAATTTTTTTGCCAGCGGCTTGACTGTCGCACTGCAGAATGTAGGTCTGGATGACAAAGACTTCCGATTGCCGGAAGGCGAGGTCTATGCGAGCAGATTCCAAACTGACTCCCTTGATTTGCTTCAAATCCATTGGCGTCAGGACTCCGGGTAGGGGGGTCGGAATCGTCATTTGATAATCAACCGAAACTGGCGCAGGAGGGAGTTGCTGCGCTGTTGGAAGCTGTTGAGCTGGATTGCCTGCTTGCGGCGGAACTGGATCCTGCCCGGAACTCTGGCTCAGAAAACCCGCTAATAAAATGCAGGCTGTCATGACGCACTGAACGGAAAACGACCATCTCATTACGTGTATCATGCCCTAATGGATGATTTCTTCAAGCTCATTTGGCGTTCACATGCTGAAGAAAGAGCCCTGTCCTCAACTGTAACGACTGGCTTAGCTGACATACTGGCTTAAAATGACAGGCGTTCTTGCTCGTTGAGCCACGAAATGGCGATTTCGCGGAACGTATCGGGCAGCGTGATTAATACTGTTTTGTGCTCGATTGAATAGGGCACGGGTTGCCCGTCGACTCGACAGATGAATTGGCGGACGCGGTGGGGCAGGGCATGGAGCCGAAGTACGAGGCGATTGTGAAATCCTGTTCCCTGACCCTCGCGCGTGCATGAAAGCTGCATGGTCGAAGCTTCTGATCGAAACTGGAATCGGCTGAGTGTGTAATTGCCATCGAGGTAACTCATGCCTTCTCCCTCGTCTTCGTACAATTGGCTTTCGCAAATGGTGTCGGGCGCCCACCAGAGATCGAGAAAACAGTCGGGACGTTGGAGCTCTCCTACGTATTGCTGAATGGGCCAGTGGGGAATGACGGCCCCTCCTCGAACAAAAACGGGAATAGACGATAAATCACAGGGAAACCAAGCATCGGTCCTAAAATAATCTAAACTCAATGAATCCTCGTAGGAAAACCAATGCCCAGGGGGTACGTAAAAGGAACACCCGCCAGACTGGTCTTCTAAAATGGGAACTATGTACATGTGATCCCCTAAAAAAAACTCAACCCCGCGCCAGTAGGTGTCTGTATCTTCGAAACATTGGATGGGAAGAGAACGTATCATCGGCGTCCCCTCGGTCGCATACTGCTGAAACAAAGTGTAAAAATAGGGCAACAACTGGTAGCGTCTCTCAATCGCTTTGCGAACGTAGTACAGAATCTGGTCGCCAAAACTCCAGGGCTCCTGGCCTCCGTATTCTCCGGACGAGTGGTTCCTGAAAAAGATGTGAAAGGCGGCTAGTTGCATCCAACGACAAAATAACTCGGGCGATGGGTGCTCGAGAAACCCCCCCGCATCAGACCCTGTAAAAGATACGCCCGACGAAGCTAGCCGCTGACATTGAAAATCTGCCATCTTCAGGTGTTCCCACGTCGAACAGTTGTCTCCTGTCCACGTCGCTGAAAATTTCTGTAACCCTGCGTATCCCGAACGAGATAACATAAAGGGACGCCGCTCCGGCGCGTAGCGGAGCATGCCTTGCCACGACGCAAACATCATGCATTGACCATAAATATTGTGCGCTTTGACGTGCGAACAGGGCCGCCCGTCGTAAAAGTGCCGCGTGTCCTCGGGAAATGTCTGGTTGGGAAATACGGCCGGTTCGTTCATGTCGTTCCAGAGTCCACGTATGCCTACCTCGCTAATGTCTCTTTTGCAAAGGGTCGACCACCAGTCGCGTACGCGTGGCATGGTGAAATCTGGAAAATGACAGACGCCGGGCCAAACGTTGCTCTCTAAAAGAAAACCATCGTGGCGCCGACAAAAACAATCGGATTCGTACCCTGATTGCCAAACTGGCGAATCAAAATCAACTTTGACGCCTGGGTTGACGATCGATACGGTCTTAAATCCTTTTTGGCCAAGTTGCCGAACGAGATGTTCCGGATCGGGAAACAACTGCGAATCCCACGTGAAACTAATGTAGCGATCCATGTGGTGGATGTCCAAATGGATCGCATCGCACGGAACTTTCTTCGCTCGAAATGTCTCGGCTAGTTCCAAAATCGACTCGGCTGGATAGTAACTCCAGCGCGACTGATGATAACCAAGGGACCAAAGCGGCGGTAACTCCGGCGGCCCTGTCAGCCGTGTGTATGTCGAGATGATTTGAATCGGTGTCGGCTCGTAAATAAAATAATAATCCATGGTGCCGCGATCGGCTCCAAATTGAAGAATTGTCGCCTCTGTCGCCCCAAAATCAAAGTACGAACGGGCTGTGTTGTCGTAAAAAATGCCGTAACCTTTCCCGTCGCTCAACCCTAAAAAAAAGGGTATGTTTTTGTAGAGCGGATCAGAATGCTCGTGAAACGCATAATAATCTGATCCCCACATTTCTTGCCGCCGCCCACGCAGGTTCAAGTCACACGGCTTGTCTCCAAGACCAAAAAAATATTCATTGGGCCGAATCAATTTGCGAACCCAGTTTTTGAACCCTCCGGTCCACGCATTGGTTTCATAGCCAAATCCCCATTCGTCTTGCTGAAGGAGCTCGCCGTCTGGCTCGGAATAAAAAGAAAGCTTGAGGTGCTTGCGATCAATGCGTAAAAGAAGTTGCCCCGTCGATAATTCAATGTAATCATCAAAATAACGCTCCTGGCAAACAACGGGACGCGGCTGGTAATTGAGCGCAACGGCGTACCCTGGCCATTGCTCGAATAAACGCCCAACTGCATATCGTATTCTTACCATCCCCGGTTCCAATAGGTGTACCCGAAGCGAATAATCACCATTTGACGAATAAAAAGTACGAATCTCTCCCCCGTCTGACGGACTCTTGAGCAGAGTCGGCGATTCGGCCGGAAATCGAGGAATGTCGCGATGTGAGGGGAAGCGGAGCATAAAAACACCTCCCTCATTCTACCATCTCCAAAAAGTAAGGCAAGAAACATTTCGTAAATAGTCAGCCATGATATAGAGCATAATTTTTTCAAGAAAAGTGGCTGGACAAGGATGATATTTAGTACTATCACTCATATGATTTCACAAGGAGGAGTCTCCTCTGTAACCCTATTAGCTAAAGTTACCCCATGAACAGGATCAGAGTGTTAGAGCTCGGCTGGGAATTCCCACCAATGGTCAATGGAGGTCTGGGGGTGGCGTGCCTGGGTTTGTCCCGGGCGTTGTCATCAAAAGTAGACCTGAGAGTTATTGTTCCTAAGTCCGATCCACAAACCCACTACCAAGGTTTCCAACTGACTGGTTTGAACAATGTTTCGTTGGAAGAAGTCGAAAATATTGAACGCAAATATGCCTATGAGAGTTTTTCTATTGTCGAAAGGGCTCCTGTCGCTCTGGATCCTTATACGACGATAGAAGGCGGCCAAGATCGCGTCGTCTTTACGAAAGAAGGTAAAATCGCTTTTGCGAAAACAAGTCGCGAGGATCTGGGCTTGTTCCAGTCCTCAGAAGGCCTTTACGCCGGCGATCTGGCCCGCAAGGTAATCCAATTCTCGAAAATTGCCGCCAAATTGGCCTTGAAACAGGAGTTCGATTTGGTCCATGCCCACGATTGGTTGACTTTCCTGGCTGGCGTCGAAATCAAAAAAGCAACGGGTAAACCCTTGGTCGTGCATGTGCATGCATCGCAATTTGACCGCGCCGGTACGGAGGCTCGCGGATGGATCTACGATATCGAAAAATATGGTATGGAACAGGCTGACGCGGTAATCCCTGTCAGTAAATATACCGGAACGATCATTAGCGGCCATTATGCTATTAACCCAAAGAAAATTTTCCCCGTGCATAATGGCGCTGACCCGGTGTGCGCTTACCGCGGTAAGAAAAAGTTCCCTGAAAAACTTGTGCTTTTCCTGGGTCGCTTGACTGCTCAAAAAGGCCCTGAATTCTTCCTCCAAATCGCCGCAAAAGTGCTGGAAGAAACGGATAATGTGCGCTTTGTCATGGCGGGTACGGGGGAAAAATTGCGCCAATTAATCGAAACGGGCGCCTTCAAAGGGGTGGGTGACCGATTCCACTTCACTGGGTTCCTCGATAAAAAACGAGTGAATGAATTGTTGTCGATTACGGATGTGTATTGCATGCCCTCGGTGTCTGAACCTTTTGGTTTGTCGGCCCTGGAAGCGGCTCAATTTAATATCCCTGCTGTGATATCGAAACAGTCTGGCGTGGCGGAAGTCATGAAGGGGGCTCTAAAAGCCGACTTCTGGGACGTCAATATGATGGCTCGCCAAATTGTCTCGTTGATCACGGACGATAAATTGTATGAACAAGTCGTGCGCCAAAGTGCGGCTGATATTCAGGCCTCCACCTGGGATGCCGCGGCTGACAAGGTGATCAAAGTGTACAACAAGGTCTTGCACAGGGAATAACCCCCCCCCCTCGCGTAAGTCTGTTATTGATAGAATAAACCCTACCATGAGTAATATTTGTCTAACTTTCGTCGCGCATCAGCCGAATCGCCTGATTCACTATGATTTCTTCAAAATTGGCGAACATGCGTTCTATGAAGACGACGACATGAACGGTCGCATCCTGAGCGAGGTCTCGGAACGTTGCTATCTGCCTGCCAATAGGTTGATGAAACAATTGATTGAATTGACTGGCGGTAAGTTCCGCTTCGGCCTCGCCTTGAGTGGTGTCGTTTTGGAACAGGCGATGTACCATCGCCCTGACTTGATCGTTTCATTAAAGGAGTTGGCGGATACTGGATGCGTCGACTTCGTGTTGATGCCCTATTACAATTCGCTGGCTTCGGTTTACTCGCCGCGCGAATTTGAAGAACAAGTCCAGGAACACAAAGTTTTACTGAAGAAACTTTTCAACCTGGGTGACTCGAAGGTGCTCCTCAATACGGGAATGCTGTATTCCAATGCGATTGCTTGCCAGGCTGAGACGATGGGCTTTAAAGGAATTATGGCTGATGGTAACCCTTCTGTCCTCCAGGATTTCTGGGATAACGAGCTGTTCTCTGCTCCTGGCGCCTCTCAAATCTCAACAATTTTCCGTAATAGAACATTGTCGAACGACTTGGCGATGCGTCGAACGGATCCGTCGTGGTCTGAATTCCCTCTCTCCCCGCTGACTTTTGCCGACTGGTTGACGCATCAACCGGGCTCGGTAACGACGTTGTCGATGGATTACGAAACTCTGGGCGAACGGCAAAATGCCGCAAGCGGCGTGTTTGAGTTCTGGCGAACGATGATTTTGAATTGTATCGAACGAGACAATTCGTTCATGACACCTAGCGAGGTGGTAGAAACAATTCAGCCTGCCGGCATATGCAATTGTACGAGAGAATTGACCTGCTCGACTTTCGGCTCTATGTCTCACTGGAATGGCAATGTCATGCAGGAAGAAGCAATCAGGAAAATTTATAAATTGGAAGAAAGCGTAAAAGCTGCTCATGACCCTGATCTGACGCACGTGTGGAGGAAACTCCAAAGCGCGGACCATTTCCACTACATGGATAAGGAAAATTCGTTTACTCCATACGAATCCCCCTTTGATGCGTATATCTACTATATGAATGCCTTGGCTGATTTGCAAATCCGAGTGAAAAAATCCTCGCCCAATTCGCCTCAGCCTCAGTCGTTGGCATAGCCCTGTGGTTTCTCATGGCTGGTGCTGCTCCCCGTTGGCGCTGCTTCTGGCGGCGCCCGGGGGGACGCCTGTGTGAAATCTTGTCGATTAAAAGAGAGATTTTAGGACTGACTCCTTCTGTACTTGGCAGTACGCGTGGTTGTCGGTAGTCTGCTGCCCATGATTGAGTTTACGCTCTTTGGTTTTCCTATTCGCATTCGGCCTGTGTTTTGGCTGGGAATGTTTTTGATCGGAGGTGGATTGAGTATTAGAGAGGTCAACGATCTTGTGTTTGTGGCGTTATTTGCGATCGCTGGTACGATAACGATTTTAATTCATGAGCTGGGGCATGCTTATGCGGGACGCAAGGTGGCTGATGCGGCGGCTAGTATCGAATTGGTTTTCCTAGGCGGATATACGCAGTATTTCCATGCTCACTTCAAAGGGTGGGGTAGGGCAATTTCTACTGCGGCGGGCCCGTTGGCGACGTTGATTCCGGGTATAGTGGCGGCTGCGGTGGTGTATGTGTTTTATGTAGATAGTTGGAAATTGCTTGTGGGGTTGCTGGTAAACCCTTATATCCCCATGGGACTCCAGGCTCAGTCTGTAATCGAATATTCAACCGCTGTGCAGTTGTACTTTTGGGGCTGTATGATCTTTACGTCGTTTTGGTGGGCCCTGTTGAATCTCCTCCCAGTATTCCCCCTGGATGGCGGACAGATCATGGCTGAATTTGTGAAGTCGCCTAGGAAACTTCATCAACTGAGCTTCGTGTTTGCTGTCGTATTAGGGGCGCTCTCTTTCTTCTTCTTCGGATTTATTTTGACTCTGTTTATGGGCTTGTTTGCTTGGATGAATTATCGAGCGATGAAAGACGCCCCCTATTGACTTTCCTTTATTATCTCTTATGTCTCAGAAAACCGCTATTACGCCGACTCGGGCCGAGAACTTCCCTGAGTGGTATCAACAAGTGATTAAGGCCGCCGATATGGCGGAGTCGTCTGAAGTGCGTGGCTGCATGGTGATCAAACCGTGGGGATACGCGATTTGGGAATTAATTCAAAAAGAAATGGATCGCCGCTTCAAGGAAACTGGCCATACGAATGCCTATTTCCCCTTGCTGATCCCGATCGCCTACTTGGAAAAAGAAGCTGAACATGCAGAAGGTTTTGCTACAGAATGCGCTGTCGTCACCCATCACCGCCTCAAAGCTGTAAAAGATCAACTTTCCGGTAAAACAAAAATGATCCCAGATGGCGAACTGACCGATAAATATGTGATTCGCCCTACCTCGGAAACTGTAATCGGTGCCGCCTTCGCTAGGTGGACGTCGAGCTATCGCGATCTCCCGCTTAAGGTCAATCAGTGGTGCAATGTGATGCGTTGGGAAATGAGACCGCGCATCTTCCTGAGAACTGCTGAATTCCTATGGCAAGAAGGCCATACTGCCCATGAATTCCCTCAAGAAGCCTTGGATGAAACGAAAATGATGCATAAGGTCTACGAAAACTTCCAACGCGAGGTCCTGGCTGTGCCAACGATCCCGGGCGAAAAAACAGAGGCTGAACGCTTCCCTGGCGCAGAAATGACCTTGACTGTAGAAGCAATGGTGCAGGACCGTAAGGCAATCCAAGCCGGAACATCGCACTTCCTCGGCCAAAATTTCTCCAAAGCCCAAAATATTTGTTTTACGGGCCGCGATAACAAATTGCAGTATGCCTGGACGACCTCATGGGGTACCTCGACGCGAATGATTGGTACCTTGATCATGATGCATTCTGACGACGATGGCTTGGTGTGCCCTCCTCGCGTGGCTCCGCAACAGGTGGTGATTATTCCAGTAACCCCGTCGGCTGATACGGCTACTCAAGTCGTAGAACATTGCGAAGCTCTTGCCGAACGCCTGAAACAGCAAATGTTCCATGGATCTCCGATCCGCGTGATCGTCGATAAAAGAGATCTGAACGGTGGCATGAAAAAATGGGAGTGGATCAAAAAAGGGGTGCCGGTCCGCGTCGAAATCGGCCCGCGCGACTTGGCTAAAGCTTCTGTCTGCGTGCAACGCCGCGATTGTGCCCCTAATGAAAAATCTTTTGTTCAAGAAGACGAATGGGCTAATAACTTGCCTGAATTACTGGATGATATCCAAAACAACTTGTTGGCTAGGGCCACGGCTTTCCGCGACGCTCATATCCGCGAGGTCTCTACGCTGGCTGAACTGGAAGAAAACTTCTCGGGTGAATGCGATGCCGATTGGCTTTTGGTCCCTTGGGACGGATCGCCAGATCAAGAAGAAGAATTGGCTAAACGCCTCCGAATTTCTATCCGTTGTATCCCGCACGGCTCTATGGGCGTCGGCCCTGAACGCCCTTGTATTGTGACTGGCCGCCCAACGTCGCGCCGTGCCCTCTGGGCGCGTAGCTACTAATCCCTGCCAAGTGAATCGGAGAATCGCAGCACCCCCCTGCTGCTCTTCTCCGATTCTGTCTTCAAGAAAGCCGAAAAAACCTTCTGCGAAACCTTATGTCAATCATGATATGATTCGCTGTTGTCGAAACGGGTGTGGCGTGATTGGATGCCCAAACTATGAATACACCCCATTTGCCGGAAGATGTGCTTGAGGCGACGACAAAGCTGTGCGCTGTGTTGGCTCAATCTCCTGTTATTATTGCATCGAAAGCTAGAATCGGCCTGTTCTTCCAGGATCAAAAAGCAACAGAATTGTTCCGAAAGGTCACGGCTTACGGAGAAGAATTGCGCTCCAAACACTTGGCCGGTATGCCGCCTACTGAAGAAGAAATCGCTCAGTTCGACCAGCTTCGACAAAATGTGGTCGATAATCCCTTGGCTCGCGATTTCTTGGAAGCTCGCCAGACGATCGACGATATGTTGGTAACAATTAACCAATTCATGTCGATGGCTATCGACAAGGGAAAAGCACCAACTCTTGAAGAAGTCGCTGCCGCCGCCGCTGCGGCTGCCTCGTCAAATTGTTCCTGTGGCGGCCATTGCCATGGCGATGGCGAATGCCATTGCGACGGTGAATGCTGTGGCGAAGGCAATTGCGATGGCGAGTGCAAACACGATCATTGACCTCTTCTACTAGCATTGATCCTTATTGAAAGGCAGATTGCCGCTTTGTTCTCTGCCTTTCTTGTTCTCGCCCTGCCTTGATCTTCCTCATCTGAAATAACGTGCCCTTGCCCCCAATGTCCTCTTGCTGAAAATGGTCATTCGATCCATCCTCATGGCGCTGGAAAAATTGTAGGAGATAATGGAGCATTTCTGAAACTGACCTATTTGGAACCGAGAAAAGGCTTTCCAACGGAAAATGAATATGATAACATGAAGTTTCTTAATTTATTAGAATTCAACCATCATTTATCTACCATGAGCGAAATCGATGTATCCTCAAATTGCCTTGCTGAGAAACAGATGACGGGAGCTGAAGTCCTAGTCTCTTGCCTTGTGCGCGAGGGGGTAGACGTCGTTTTTGCCTATCCGGGTGGAGCCAGCTTGCCTATTCACCAGGCGCTTAGTCGCGAATCGCGGATTAGAACCGTTTTGCCTCGCCATGAGCAGGGAGGAAGCTTTGCTGCGGAAGGCTATGGACGAGTAACTGGCAAACCGGGCGTTTGTATATCGACATCTGGCCCTGGGGCGACAAATATGATTACGGCTATTGCCGATGCCTATTTGGATTCAACTCCCTTGGTTGCAATTACGGCGCAAGTTATGACTGGATTGATCGGCCGCGGTGCTTTCCAGGAAACGGATGTGTTCGGCATGACGGCCCCAATCGTCAAACATAGTTACCTGGTGACGGATCCAAATGATATCCCTCGAATTGTCAAAGAAGCTTTTTACATCGCCCGTACGGGAAGACCGGGCCCTGTGGTGATTGACATGCCTAAAGATTGTCAAGAAGCCTTGATTGTTCCCGACTTTACGAGACCTATGGACTTGCCGGGATATCATCCTATCCCTCTGTGCCCAGAAAAAAAATTGGAAAAAATAATCCCTTTGCTGCTAAAGGCTGAACGCCCGGTCATTTATGCTGGTGGGGGTATTATTTCGGGAAATGCTTCGGATGAACTGAGGGAATTTGCCCAGTTAGCTCGAATCCCTGTGGCGACGACGTTGATGGGAATTGGTGCCTATCCGGAAACGGACGAACTTTCGTTGCGCTGGTTGGGGATGCATGGCGCTGTCTATGCTAATAATGCGGTAAACGAAGCCGATTTGGTGATCGCATTGGGGGCTCGTTTCGATGACCGCGTCACGGGGTGCGTGGCGGAATTTTGCCCAAATGCCACGATTGTCCATATTGATATTGATGCTTGCGAGATTAACAAAAACAAAACTGTACAGTTCCCTATCCGATCAGACGTTAAACAAGCTTTGGGGGTGTTAATTAACTCGCTGAAAAAACTTTCTCCTGAACAACTCAAGGAAATGGCTGAAAGCCGTCTCCCATGGCTCGAAATCATCGCTCACTGGAAATCTGAATGCCCGTTCCAGTACCAGGATCGCCCGGGTTTGATCGCTCCTCAATACGTTATTGAAGAATTGTACCGTCAGTCTGCGGCTCAAGACCCCATTATTTGCACGGGGGTGGGACAGCACCAAATGTTTGCTGCTCAGTTTTTCAAATTTGATAAACCGCGCCACTTGGCTACCTCGGGCGGGTTAGGTTCAATGGGATATGGCTTGCCGGCTTCTATGGGCGCTCAAATCGCAAATCCTGATAAATTGGTGATCAATATTGACGGCGATGGCTCGTTCTTGATGAATGTCCAGGAACTGGCCACGATCCATATCGAACGCTTGCCTATTAAGTGCATTATTTTCAATAACCAACACCTGGGTATGGTGGTCCAATGGGAAGATTTGAAGTACGATTCAAATCACGCTCAATCGTTCTTAGCTGACCCTCAGGTGGCTTATGATCCATCTCACAAAACCCCAGAAGCTATTTATCCGGATTTCCCGGTGATTTGCCGCGGCTTTGGTGTGGAATGCGAACGCGTTGTTGACAAGGCTGACTTGCCTGCTGCAATTAAACGTATGTTAGAAGCCCCTGGCCCCTATGTCCTTGATGTGATGGTGCCCGGGGATGTCCATGTCCTTCCTATGATCCCAGGCGGCATGTCTTACAAAGATGTTATCCTCGAACGTATTGCTGGCGATGGCAATGGTAAAAAAGCCTCAGAAGTCCTCGGCTCTGACATCCCAACTGCTTTGTGATCCGCAACTCAATTAAACCTTGATTTCCTAAACTCTGGGATGGTCGCCAATGAACTGTCCTAGAGTTTTTTTAAGTGATCATTGTGAGAAAAACATCATATAACATTCAGAGAGTAATAACTATATGAAACAATGTATGGAGCTAGACAAGTTGCATAGGCGATTGAAAAAGATCGTGGGCCAGGTTCAGGCTATTGACCGAATGGTCGACGAAGATGTGCCATGCGAAGATGTGCTGATACAAATTAACGCTGCTAAGTCTGCCTTGCACAAGGTCGGACAAATCATCTTGGAAGGGCATATTAGACATTGTGTCAGAGAAGGCCTGGAACATGGCGACCCTGAAGAAACAATGGCTCGTTTTGCTGAGGCTGTTAAGAGATTTGCAAATTTAAAATAAGACCAAAAAGACCAAGCATAATTGCTTCTCCTCTCTGCCCCCCTGTCGTGTTAGGAAAACAAATCCTCGCATGTTTTTCCCAATCCGGGGTATCTGGTTGCTCTGGTCTCTTCCTATTCGATAAATGCCTCTTTCGCAAAAAGATGGTAAGCGTTTCTTGTGTCGACAAAATGGGCCCTGCCTCCCACGGACAACTTCACTTCCCTCCTTCCGTAAAATAATAAACCCGCCGACATAATACAATCCTACTGGATTCCTTCATGCGGCGGGGCAGGGCTTAATTATTAGTTGGTAAATTAATAGAAATTACTGGGATTAGGATTGTTCCAGGGTGTCTGAAAATCTTCATTGAAGGATTCCTTTGATCGAAGGGGAAAAGATTTGAGCCCGTCAATATTTTCGTAAAGCTCAGGCTTGATGATTGCTCCCATAGGATCGAGTACAAAATCAATGCCTTCCCGCCTGGCTAATTTGGCGGCAGGTACAAAATCGCTGTCACCGGCGATAAGAACGATTTTGTCAACTTGTTGCTTGAGGGCCATGTAAACGATGTCCATGGCAATGCGCATATCAATTCCTTTCTGGCGGATCGAGAGAAAAAGATCTTCTTCGCTGAGATCCTCGATCTTCATTTTCCCGTTGAGTAGCTTTTTGGTGACTTCTGGAATGAGATTGTAAACAGCTTGCTCTTCTACGAGAGAGCCTAAACGAATGGCAAATTTGCGCTTGCTTTTGAGCTCTTCAAGAAACTCAGTGTTCCATCGATAAATAGGACTTTTCCCTAGGTTGACTTCTTGCTGTGTCAAAGGATTATAAACTTTTTTGCTCGATGGTGGGCAGTCGTAATAAAAAACACGATAAAGAAAATTCTGCTCGCGATCGCCAAACCGAATGTGTTTTTGACAATAACGATAAAGCGTATTGGCGGCATCTTTGGGCGATTCCTCTTTAATATACTGGGATACTCTCTTCTTATAATATCCCCCGTCTACGAGAATGGCTGTCTTGATCATGGTTGTGGACAAAAAAATGCCCTCAGGTTCGTTGCTTCCCTGATCTGGGGAGAATTACTTCCAAGGGCTGATCGGCCTGGAGCAGTTCATCACCAGGCACAAAAATTATAAAAGCGGATTCGCTATTGTCAAGGAGATTAAAAACTAACAACCCTCAAAAAAACTCTTAGAAAAGGTCGTCTTGTGTCATGACTTGGGTGGGCGCTTGGGGCGATTCTGGGATGGGCTCGGGGCGCTCTTCTTGTTGTTGACTGGACGGTGGCGTTTCTGCCGAGGCGCCCGAAGGCGGAACTGTTGGCGTGGAGGGGCGGTTGAGGAGTGTGATCCGGTCAACTTGGTGCTTGACGACGATATTGCCTTGGGCTGAACGGCTTTTCAATCGAAGCTCTCCAAACGAATAAGTGCGAACGAGGTTGCGGAGTTTGAGTATGGCCTTGAGGTGGATGGTGACTGCAACACTGGCGCTTTCTTCTTCTGTCTGGTGGACGCTGAAGTGGAAAATGCGGGTGCCTTTGGTCTCGCGTGTCAAGGGATAGGAACGATCGCGTGTAAATCCACCGATTTTGAAACGTTTGGCATAAAGCGGACCATTCCTTCCGTCGCGATACATGAGGTTGAAAACGGGATCGTCGCCTTTGCGGAGAATGTTGATGTAAAGTGGCTTTTTCCCCGCAAAAAATTTCTCCTGAATGCGTACCACTTTCATGACTCCTTCGGCTGTGACGATGATGACGTCGTCGAGGGTGGAACACTTGCAAATAGCCTCTCCTTTTTTGACGCCGTATCCCGCAAACCCTTCCTCGTCGAGGTAGAGTGTCTCTAGTGTTGCGGCAACTTGTGCTCGATCCACGGATTCAAAGGTGTCCAATTGGGTCCTGCGGGGAAATTGGGCCCCGTATTTCTTCCGAATCGTCTCGAACCAGCGAATGGCGTAGCGGGTCAAATGGGCGAGATCTTTTTCGGTTCGGGCTATCTGCTCTTCTAATTGAAGCAAATTGTGCTCTGCCTTGTCAGCATCGTACTTCGAAATGCGCTTGATCTTGATCTCGGTGAGGGCGGTCACGTCTTCATCTGTGACGGGTTGCTTCAGGTTGTGGATAAAGGGCTCTAGCTCGCGGTGAATCGTTTCGAGTATTGATGGCCAGGTCTCACAATCTTCGATGCTTAAATAGATCCTGTTCTCTATGAAAATGCGCTCGAGACTGCTCCGGTGCCATTCTTGGTTGAGCTCGCGAAGCCGGATCTCTAGCTCTTGGCGAAGAATGGTTTTGGTTTGCTCGGTATTGTAGCGGAGTATGTCGCTCACCCCAAGAAAATGCGGCTTCTGATCGAGTATGACGCAAGCATTGGCCGATCTGCTAATTTCGCAATCGGTAAAAGCGTAGAGCGCTTGGATGACCTGATCGGGATTGCTGTTCGGGGGGAGGTGGATGAGTATATCGGCGTGTTCCGCTGTGTTGTCTTCAATCTTGAGTATCTTGATCTTGCCGTTGTCGAGGGCTTTGAGTATTGAAGCTATTAACTTGTCGGTGGTGACCCCAAAGGGAACTTCGGTTATATGGAGAAGCTTTTTGCCTTCTTGCTCGATGCGTGCGCGAATGCGTACCCGACCTCCTCGATTGCCATCTTTATAATCAGAGGCATCCATGATCCCCCCCGTGGGAAAATCGGGCACAAGTGTGAACGATTGACCGCGAAGACTAGCAATGGAGGCATCGATCAGCTCATTGAAATTGTGGGGAAGAATCGTACAGGAAAGCCCAACGGCAATGCCGTCTGCCCCTTGTGCTAATAATAGTGGAAATTTGACTGGTAGGGTGATTGGCTCTTTGTTGCGCCCATCGTAAGAAAGCTGCCAGTCGGTGACCTTGGGACTGTAAACAACTTCTTTCGCAAAGGGTGTCAGACGGGCTTCAATATAGCGTGGCGCTGCCGCAGGATCCCCCGTGAGCACATTGCCCCAATTCCCCTGGGTCTCGATTAAAAGATTCTTCTGCCCAAGAGATACGAGCGCATCGCCTATAGACGCATCACCGTGGGGATGGTACTTCATGGTGTCCCCAACTATGTTGGCTACTTTGTTAAAACGCCCGTCGTCTATCTTGTCCATGGAATGCAAAATGCGCCTCTGAACGGGCTTCAATCCGTCGTTGATATGGGGAACTGCCCGTTCCAGAATGACGTAGGAGGCATAATCCATAAAATAATTGGCATACATGCCTTCCAAAGTAAGACGCTGGGGCGGAATATCGGACAAGTCGTTCACGTGAACGCGAGTATAATGTCGTTACGCCCCTCGGGCAAGTGAGAAGCGAGCCATGTAAAAACAACTATCTGCCTACTTGTCTCCTTAATTGACCGGGTAGGCAGCATCTGTAAAGCTCAGAAATCTCTCGAGGCGTCCCCCCCCCTGTTTATTGCCCTAATAGTTTGGCTTGTAGAACCTCGGCTTCTTCGCGAAGATCGTCAAGCTTGTTGACCAGGGATTCAAGCTCGGCTATCTCTTCCATGAGGGAGGCTAACCGACGCAAATCGTCTGGATCTGAGACTATAAGTGATCTAGATGCCAATTTGCTGGAACCTCCGCGCTTGCGGTTCTTTTTAGTTTTAGTTACTGTCTTTAACCAATTGGATATGGTAACTGCACTGACTCCATATTTTTGAATAGCGGCTTTTTGAGCTCCTCGGATGCCTGGATAATTGGAAATAAATTCCAAAATCTCTGCCTTCTCTGCCTCAGTATATCGTTTTGCTCGAGCTTGAATGTTTTGTTTCTTTTCGTTTTCCATGAGAGTTATGAGTGATGAGTGATGAGAGAAATTTATATAGATACGAATATATTGCAAGTGAATAGTGTAATATTGAAGGGAATTTTCAACATGATGCGCGATAATACAACGATGAGGGTACTTGTAATGTAAATTTATGGATACTATTTTTTCATTGAAACGCTCGATCGTTTAGTGCGTTGGCGTCGGAAAGGGAGATCGAGAAGATAAAAGATAATAAAAGCTGGTATTTGCATGGTAAACATATACCATGGCCATGCTCCTAACAATGTGAGAATTGAAGCTGACGATGGGGGGTGCATCGTAAAACCAAAATTGAATCCAAATGCCATATTGATAGGATGAATGGTAATTAGGTATAAAATCCCAAACAATTGAGATATGTATTTTCCTGTCTCGGGTGAAACCCAATGGCGCGCCAAAGGATGGTAAAGCGCGATCAAGACGACAATCCCGTGGCAAAAGAAAAAGGAAAAATAAACGGGGGCTGGAAAATCATATTGCAACGATGGGGTGATCAAGGCCTGAGTCGTGGCTGCTAGAGAACAAAAATACGTACAGGAACATGCTGCTTGACTGGGATAAAAGAGGCTGATGGCTGCGACGATTAACATGATGTCGCAAAAATGTAGTGGTAAAAGCTCTTGCCAGGTGGCATCGGGTTCGGTGGCTAAAGTGGCTAAGATGCTGCCCGGTAGAGCTGCTAAACTGAGAATGCCTAATAGACGAGAAATGGATCGTTCGTGCGTGGGATGCCGTCGAACGGTCATGATGACTGCTGCTCCACATAAAAGACAGATGGCTACTGCTGCAAAATGAGATAAACCGAATTGCTGGAAAGTCGTTAAGGTGCTGGCAAAAAGGATCTGATTGAGCTCGATAGTGGGCATGACGGGGGCTAGTATGCCTTGATGAATGGGGATTTCGAGCTATTTCTTTCTTTTCACGTGGCGCAGAATGCCTCATAGTCCGTGCCATGAAACGATGGTTGGCTCTATCTGTGAGCTTATTGATTCTAACGGCTATCTGCGGGTGTGAAGATTCTGAAGAACGCCGCGCTCGATATGCCCAAAAAAGACCGGCCCCTCAACCGCAAAAACGCGAATTTCCCCCACCTCCTCTCCCTACGATTAATGAAAAAAAACAACCTAAAGTCGTGGTGATGAGTGAATTCGGCGATAAGGATAGTATGACTCAAATCACCGGTATGTCGGGCCGAAATATTGTCGTGGTCTTTTACGCTCCCTGGTGCGAACATTGCTCGCAATACAGAGAAGCCTTGATGAAGTATGCCAAATCTCAGAAGGGCCGCTGCTATGTGGTAACGGTTGATGCTGATAAATACCCTGATTTGGCTAAAAAGTTTGAGGTGGACGCTGTGCCTAAAACAATTCTCTACGTGGAGGGGATGAAATTGAGAGAAATGGTCGGCTGCGTCTCGGCTGAACGCTTGGAAAAACTTATTTCAGAAACGCTCTCTGCCGAATAATCAAAACGCGAGTTCTCGGAAAGAAATCTTGAATCTCGAAAACATTGTGCTTATTTATACTGCCATGGGCAAGATTACAAAAGAGATCCCGTCGAAAATGAAAGAAGCAATGAAGGCGGGCGATCAGTTGACCTTGAATACGCTGCGCTCGTTGAAAACGGCTTTGACTAATGCGGCTATCGAAAAAGGTGGTCTGTCGTCTGTTCTCGACGATGCTGAAGAATTAACGGTGGTGCGTAAACAGGTCAAACAACGCGAAGACTCGGTCGAACAATTTGAAAAGGCGGGCAGAAAGGATTTGTCCGAAAAAGAACGTGCCGAAATCGTTGTGCTCCAACAATTTATGCCTGAACCGCTAACGGAAGCCGAAATCAATGCTATCCTCGACGCGGTAATCGCTGAAACGGGCGCTTCCTCTAAAAAAGATATGGGAAATGTCATGAAATTGATGAAAGAACGGACGGAATCCCGCGCTGATGGCAAATTGCTGGCTAGGCTGGTGAGCGCCCGTCTCTCCTAACAGTACAAACTGTATCTGCGCCAATTAAGCTTGCCTGTTGAGAATCCTCTTGACCTTAGATTGTAAAACAGATGAAGACATGTTCGGTAATTCTCGTGGCTGCTGGAGGGGCGCATCGGGCCGGAACTGATAAATTATTGGCCCCCTTGATGGGAAAACCTGTGCTGGGGTGGTGCTTGGAGGTGTTCTTGGCATCGCCCCGAGTGCGGGAAATTGTCGTAGTGTGCCCTGAAACACGTTGGCTTGCTCTCCAAAATGTCTGGAACTTTCCTATCCCTTATGGAATGGCCTTGCTGCGTGTCGATGGCGGTCGCGAACGTCAGGATTCTGTCATGGCTGGACTAAAGGTGTTATCGACTGGATCCCCGCTGGTGGCTGTGCATGATGGGGCAAGACCTTTGCTGCGGGGGGAACAATTGGAGCGTTGTGCGGCTGCCGCTGAAAAATGGGGAGCGGCGGCAAGCGCTCATCCGGTGGTTGATACCTTGAAGCGTGCCGACGAACATCAGACAACGTTGCCGGAGGAGAAAATTGATCGTGAGGGATTGTGGGCGATGGAAACTCCTCAGGTATTCAATGCCGAATTGCTTAAAAAGGCTTATGCCAACGTCCAACAAACGGGTGCCTTGGTGACGGATGAGGTGTCTGCCGTGGAGCGAATGGGAAGGCCTGTCTATTTGGTTCGTAATCAATGGCCTAACCCTAAAATTACCTATGCAGAGGATTTTGCAATCGCGGAAGCGTTGATGTATCATCATTTCTGAATTGTGTATGGCTGTTCTCCCTGAACATGGATTGGTCTTGATTATTGGTATGGGCTATCTGGGCTCCGCATTAGCTATTGAATTGAGACGGCAGGGGTATCAGACTGTGGGAATGGATAAACTGGCGGGATCTGCTGATTTCGTGGCTGATATTAGCGACTACTCGGCTGTCGCTAGAACTAGCGACTTGATGGCTCTGTCGGGCCTCGTGCCTGATGTGATCGTGTTTTGCGTAAGTACGCATGGGGGAGATGTCGCTGCGTATCGCGATGTTTATTGGAACGGTGTGCGCCATGTCAAACAGGTTTGGGGCTGTGTCCCGGTGCTTTTTTGTTCGAGCTCCGCTGTGTACGGGGTGGTTGACGGTTCTTGGGTAACGGAAAATTCAATCCCTCATCCCTTGCGCGAACAAGGAAAAATCTTAATGGAGGCAGAACGAGAAGTCCTGGCTGCCGGGGGAATCGTGGGACGTTTGTCGGCATTGTATGGTCCTGGACGTTGTGTGTTTTTGGACCGATATTTGCAAACTGGCAAAGCAATAGCTGGGGCGCCTGACCGATGGGTGAATTACATTCACCGAGATGATGCGGTGTCGGCTCTCATTTGCTTGATGAACCATGACCAAACATCCGGAAAAATTTTTAATATAAGCGATGAACACCCTATTCGCCTCCAAGAATTGTACCGCTTCCTAAGTTGCCTGCTAGAACGGGATATGCCGGACTTTGCTCCTCCTCCGCAGGAAAAACTCTCCTCGACAAGACGTGGCTCGTCGTGTCAGCAAGTCTCTTGTAAGCGTTTGTGTGAGCTGGGTTGGAAACCGTTCTATCCCGGCGTAGCGGATGGCGTACACAATGTCCTGGAAGATTGGATGATGGTCAAAGGAGGTCATTGGCGACAATGAAAAACAAGAAATCATTATATATTTCGCCCTATTTGATGATCGTTGTGGTCTTGTCTGCTATTTTCATCTGGCTGAAGAAAATGGAGTTGGCTACTATTGAACATTCGATGAATCTGGTCGATGAATATATCGCTGAATATGTAGAACAAGGGCATCCTCGCGATCAATTCCTGTTGGTCGATGTGCGAACGAGCACGGAATACAATGCGGGACATTGCGTGGGCGCTGTCAATGTCTCCTGCGATTCGGTCGGTAACGTTTTCCCCTTGATGGAGAAAAATCGAAAAATGCCTATTTTTATCTATTGCCAAACGGGAAAACGGGCTACTCTGGCTCGGGAAACCTTGCTCCGAATGGGATACGAAAACGTTGTCAATATTAACGAGCTTATCCAGAAACGGGAAAATAAAAAATAGGCCGTTGATAAACCGTTGGCCCTTAGGTGTTGCCTTTATTCGTCTCCTGCTTCATCGTGGGGAAATGAAAGGTTTTCTTGAATCTCTTCGCGGAGAAATTCAAGGGCTTGTTGGCGGGACAACATGATCTGTTGTTGGCCTTCCGGGATGACGAGAATCCCGGACCGTAAAGTCAATAATGCATGCAACATCGCAAATACATGGCCTAGGGCGAGCTCGTCTTCCAATGAAAAGACGATCATTTGGGTGTTCTCTCCTAAAGTCTTGAGAATTTTAGGATTTCTGTTGAATACCTTGTGTACCGGGGCTATCTGAATGCCCCACCAAACTTCGAACCCTGGCTCTCCTTCTTCATCGAGACATTCGCCTCTGAGTAGCCCGTCGGGTATTTCTTCCAGTTTCCCTGTGTGGTCACAAAGGCGAGAATAGGGATCGATGGCCAACATCTGATGGTTGATCGACGTTAATTCGGGTAGTGGACCTGGGGGGGTGAATAACCAAAAATCGGGAATGGTCTCTTCGTGTGACTTGTGATGTGTCGTGGTGCGTCTGGATGGGGTCATGGTGGCTCGAAAATGGGATTCTATCTTAGTGATTGAGGTGCTCGATGAGGATGTTGGCGCCTATCCCTATGAGGATGAGTCCTGATAAACTACCCAGCAAACGGGTGGGTAAGTGTTGCAGAATCTGTGCCAGGTGAAAGGCGACAATAGTGCATGCGCTGGTGATAAGTCCGATGATCGTGGCGGGAATGAGTGAGGCTATGAAGGGGGGAACGTCGGACCCAAGGCTCAATTCGCGATGATTGATGATGAAGATGCTCCCTCCGGCAATGAGCGCGTCTATGCTGGTGGCTATGCCGACGGTAAGCAAAGTCCCCCAGGGTATGAGCTGGCATGACTCGCGGTGAGAGGCCTGGCCGGGAAGATCGATGGGGTTGTCTGGTCTCAGACTCTCCCAAATAATGTTGCCGCCAAGCAGAAAAAAACAAATAAAGGCGATCCAGTGATCCCAGGATTCTATGATGCCTCGAAATGTTTCCGAATGCCTCGATAAACCAGAAACGAAAACAAACCCTATGAGCGGCATGAAAAATTGAAAAAATCCTGTCGTGAGTCCAAGCCGAATGCTATTGGCCCATCGGCGTTGGGTAGTAACTAATCCGTAGGAAAACGACGCAAAAAAAGCATCTATGGCTAATGCTAGTGCCAAAAGGACGATACCGATGAAGTTCATGGTAGATGCGGAAAATGGAAAAAGGTTTTGCGGTGCTGTCTGCAAACGCCTCCGGCGGCCGCTTGGAGAAGTAGCGACAACGGCGCCCATGTGGTGCATGATCATGAGCTGATGGCTGGATTCGTTCGCGGGGCAGGGATATAGGAATTGGGTTGACTTTCTTGAAGTGGGTCTGTTCCGTTTACATATTTCGATAGCGAGATGCAAGCTTTGTTTTCCGTTGGTTTGCCGAAAAACCGTCTTGCCCGTGCCCGAAATGGATTGTAGCCTGCCTTTGGATATGTTGAAGGCGTTGTTGCTTGGGTTGCTACGGTGTGTGGTTGCATTATTGGGGCTGGGTCTTGCTGTCTGGTGTGCCGGAGTTGTGTATTACATGATCCCGGGGGGGAATATGCTGGTGTGGCTATTCTTGGGTGATTTGTTGATTCTTGTTTGTTTATGGAAAAAGTGGCGGTTCGCAAAACGCGTGTTCTGGGGAACATTGGCTGTATTGCTGGCGTTTTACTGGGCTTTCCCTGCAACGAATAACAAACAATGGCAAACCCCATGGGCAAAACTGCCTGTGGTCACCTGGACGAACCCTGACGTCGCGCGTGTCGAAAATATCCGCGATTTCGTGTATCGCTCGACTGATGACTATGTCGTCCGGTATAAGACGGAAACCTACGACGTGAACCAGGTGAGAACGCTGGATTTTGCTGTCTGTCACTGGGATGGCATGGAGCTGGTGGCTCATACGATGTTGTCGTTCGGGTTCAACGATGGCCGATATCTGGCTATATCGGCTGAAACGCGATTGCCGGAAGGCGTAAAACAGGGAAGTATCCCGGGCTTGTTCAAACAATTCAATCTGATGTACATCCCTGCTACAGAACGAGATATTTTTGCCTTGCGCACAAACTATCGAAAAGAAGATCTCTATCTCTACCGACTCAATCTATCCCCGCAACAGTTGAAACCTATCCTCGTCGAATTCCTCAAACTGCTTCAAGAACAAAATGTGTCGCCTCGCTTCTATAATACGGTGACGAATAATTGCACAACCTCCCTACTCCCGCCGTTCCGAAATACGCTCAAACGTAGCCGGTTAGACCATTCCCCGTTGATGAATGGATTGTGCGATCGTCAGGCTTTTGAGGCCGGTAGCCTGATGCATCAACCGGGAGAAACCTTCGAGGAACTGAAAGCTCGCTCGTTCGTCCCATATGGCCGAACAAACGACGATCTGTCTGACTATTCTTCCGAAATCCGTAAAGAAACTGGCATCCTCTGGTAATGTCCCCCTCGTTTCGTATTACTGGGTGGCTGTTGTTTGAATGCCCTATAAAATGAACTAATTGCAAATTTACGAAATATCGCTGGAATAATCGAATAAAACCAGCAGATTAACGCAATAGAAATTGAGATTTAAGCAGTTAGGAGAAATTCACGGAAGTTGGGCAGAGGTCTGAAAACCGTTTCAAAGCGGATTAGAGAAAGAGAACGGTTTCCTATTCGTTACCCGTCAGAAATGCAGATTTAACACTCTCTGTCCCGTTTGCGCCGTTCTGCGTAGGTTTGCTTGTCAAGGTTTAACTCGTTGATTTATAGTTTTGCACTCAAAAAAAGACGAGTATGACAAAGAGCACATTTCGCGTGCTGTTCTATGCGAACGGCAGCAAGGAGAAGAACGGAATTGTCCCCATCATGGGACGGGTTACAATCAACGGGACGGTGGCGCAG
>CASFPZ010000032.1 GCA_949296365.1 uncultured Akkermansia sp.
AGGGGGCTTACTTTTTCACAAGACTATCCGCAACGTCCCTTTTATGGGTACTGCGGACGCCTCAATCTTGCCTTATTCGTTTTTACCGGACACTAATGAATGTGAAACGAGCTTGCTGAGCGTTTATTCTCTTCCCTCGTCAAAACTATTAAAATGAGAATAAAAAAATCCCCCAATTTTGGGGGATACTTTTCTAATCAAATTCGCAGATGGTGGGCAGGGCTGGATTCGAACCAGCGAAGTCGAAAGACAACAGATTTACAGTCTGCCCCGTTTGGCCGCTCCGGAACCTACCCATCAGCGTTGCGGTGACAAAAGTATATGAGCTTAATCAGAAAATTCAAGATTTTTTTGCGGGTTAGACAATTTTTTTTGATGATCGCGACGATCGATAGAGTTAGTTATTGGTTTTTAGAGAATTTAACTTGTTCTGTCTAAAAGCATAAAGAAAGAATCCAAGACCAAGTACGACGAGGAAGAGAGAGAGGAATTGGCCTCGAGTGAGGCAGAGCCAAACAGGAGAATCAGGTTCTCTGAAGTTTTCAACTACAATGCGCCCGATAGCGTACAAGAGGCAGAATATCCCACAGAACAGCCCTTTGGGAGCTTTTGGGAAAAGGATGCGGATAGTCCAGAGAACTGCAAAAAGAATGAATCCTTCCGCCATAGCTTCGTAAAGCTGAGAGGGGTAACGTTCCGGCAGAAGGGATCCGACGATGTCATGGATAGCTGGAGTATCTCGGACCCGTTCGATAAGCCAGTGAGCAGCATTAATGTCGGCATATTGTGGGACAGGGACTCCAGCGGGGGGATTGGCGATGATTTCCGGATGTTGGTTATAGATTTGCTGAAGGGCCTGGTATCTGAGTTTTACGTTTTCCAACAATTCGGCAGGGAATTTCATGCCGACCCAGGAGTGCCCTTGGATGATGCGACCGTAGAGTTCACCATTAATGAAGTTAGCAATACGGCCAAAAAAGATACCAACCGGGGCAACAATGCAGAGCCCATCGAGGATACTGAGCCAGTTGATTTTGTTTTTCCAGGCGTAGTAGATTGTGAAGAGCATGACGCCAATCATACCGCCATGGCTAGCCATGCCTCCTTCCCATACGCGCAAGGCCGATAAAGGGTCGTCGAGGAAGGAATCGAGACCTCGATTGGGAATTTGATAAAAAAGGACGTATCCTAGTCTCCCTCCCAAAAGTACACCGAAGAGCGCTGTCCAGGCGATAAAATCGGAAAGTTTTTCCCGTGGAACAGGGTATAGATCTTTCTCTGCCAAATAGCGCAGAAGAAAATAACCTGCAATAAAACCTGCCAAATAGGCCAATCCGTACCAACGAATGGCGAGGCTGTCGCCTAATTGTATCAAGATGGGGTCAAGATCGTGAATATATGTTGCAAAGAGGGTGGTCATGGCAAAATATAGACAATAAAAATTAGAGGTATTGAGTGAGCGAGGATACCGTAGTTTGATCGAGACGCTGGACTAGTTTGTGGCACAAAGCTATAGCCGCATTTAAATCTGCAAGATCCAATATGCCGCGATGGGAGTGAATGTAGCGGACAGGGATTCCCAAGACGATGCAAGGCACCCCCATGCCACTAGTGTGGAGAACTCCAGCATCTGTCCCCCCGGAACGCCTAACCGTCAATTGACAGGGGATTTGAGCTTCGAATGCGGTTTCTTCGGCAAGTTGTGCGAGTCGTGGATTGGTGATAGCTGTCGGATCATAGAGGCGGATTTGAACTCCGCCGCCTAGGCGGCCTTGAGAAGCAGAAGAGAGATTGGCAACGTCGTCTGCTGGTGGCCCTTCAAGGATGATAGCACAGTCTGGTCGAAAGGCTTGTGCGGCTGTTTTAGCCCCGCGAAGCCCCGTTTCTTCCTGCACGGTGGCGGTGGCAAACAGGGTATTAGGGTGGCCGTCTTGAACGAGTTGTTGCGTGGCGGATACCAATGCAGCCAGGCCGGCTCGGTTGTCAAATGCTTTTCCCATGACTCGATTGGGATTATGCAGGAAGCGGAAGGTTACGTCAGGCACGACTGGATCACCTAAGTGAATTCCCAATTGCTGGACGACTTGTTGGTAAGAGTCAGCCCCAACGTCAATAGACAAATCTTCTATGGCCATGAGCGAGTTTTTTTGTGCTCCTTGCAAATGGTGGGGCGGGGTACTGCCAATAACTCCTGGAATTTTTTGCCCAGCTCGAGTGAGTATGACGACTCCTTGGCTAGGCAGAGTATGAGTCCACCACCCCCCCATGGCGACAACTTTCAATAGCCCATTGGGCGTAATTTGTTGCACCAGAAATCCAATTTCATCCATGTGGGCAGCCAACATGACTCGTGGGCCATCAGAACCGTGAATACATGTAGTAGATCCCAACCGATCTGTTTGAAATTGGCCGCACCCTTCTAACGACGAAACAAACAATCTCCTAATTTCTCCTTCGTGACCGGATATGCCAGCCGCATTGGAAAATTTTTCTAAAATTTCGTAGGGTTTCATGATGTGTCAAGGATGGGACGCAGGGGCTGGCTGGTCAAGGCGCAAGAACGATTTGCGTACTACTTTTCAGGGTAGAATGGCCGGATTGTGGCTGATTGAGGGCATAAAATGAAAAAAAATCCTTTTTTCGAGGCAGTATTGAAAGCTTTTGCTCGCCATGGCGGGGGATTTATTGTAGGAGAGAAAAGAATCGATATCCTTTTATGAAGACCCCACTGAAGATGATGTTGCTTGCAGTCGGCTCAATGGCATTGTTTGCCAATACCTCCTGGGCTGATATTGCTGTGAAGGTATTAGAAGCTAAGGTCGATAGATCTGCTACGGCGATGAAGTCTCCTACGATCCAAGCTCAGACGACTGATATGCGTTTCCGTCCCAAGGATTGGGCTTACTTTGAGGCAAAAATCAAAGTTGATGCTCGTGATTCGGCAACGAGAAGGCCTCCGTTGTTTTTGGACAATTTGAAAGTCAAATTCTACATAGCAGTTAAAACTCCCAAAGCTGAGCGCCCTACTGGGATGCTGTTGTTGACCAAAGAAATCACTTATGTGAACGTGCCGGTAAATGAAGATTTTTATGCTTGTGTCTTCTTGTCTCCATCGTCAGTCAAACGCCTGACTGGTGGCGATACGGTAACATCTACCATGGTCGAACGCGTGGGCGTGTCTATCTCTTATAATGATGAAGTTAAATGGCCAGAAAAAAGAGGCAGCAAAAAAGAATGGTGGGAAAGCGAACGTTTGACTGAAAGTTCTACGTATCCTCTCCTTGACAAAAACCATACGCCGTTCATGATGCTGTGGTACGACCGTTATCCGGAGATTTTGGACGAGTCTAATTCATCCAGCTCTTCTTCTGGCACTAGTTCCAGTTCAAGTTCTGAAGCATCTTCTACAACTCCCTCTGAAACTAGGAACGGGACTCGGTCTAGGTCCAGATCGTCCCGAACCTCCAGAACAGGAGAATGATGTTCGGATAAGGTTAGGCAAATACCTGCTTATTTTTTTCTCTCTCAATTTAATAATATTTTAACCCTATTAATTCATGTCTGATTCGCGACAAATTGTATCGCTAAATGTTGGAGCCAGTCGAGTGACGATGGGCGTCTTTACTCGGTCCGGAAAGAACAAGTTGACGTTGAGCCGCTATGGTACGCGTTCGATGGGATATGACCCGAGCGACGAGTCAATGCGGCTGGGTCATGTCGGCGAAGCCATTGGCGAACTGGCGAGCGAACTGAAGATTAAGTCTGGGACGCCGATTAATTACGTGGTGTCTGGTCAGTCTGTTTTCATTCGTTTTATCAAACTGCCGCCTTTGGAAAATGCTGACGTTGGCCAATTGGTCAAATTTGAGGCTCAGCAACAGGTCCCATTCCCGATTGACGAGGTGATCTGGGATTATCATCTGTTGCCTTCAGACGGCCTCGAACAAGAAGCTGTGTTGGTAGCTATTAAAGCAGATGAGTTGAATGCTCTGGACAATATAGTTGAGGGACATGGCTTCGAGACGGCTCATGTCGATTGTTCTGCCTCGGCTCTGTATAATGCTTACCGGGATAGCTATCCTTCCGAAACGGATCCGGTTATGATTATTGATATTGGAGCGAAGACGACTGATATTATTTATTGTGAGGGTAATCGCTTTTTTACACGCAGTGTGTCGTTGGGGGGCGTATTTGTTACCTCAGCAATTGCTCGAGAATATAAAACTTCGTTCCAAGAGGCCGAACAAGTTAAGGTGAGCAAAGGATTGGTATCAATGACAAATGGCCAGACGGAGGGAATGCCTCAGGATGTCGCGGCTCTTGCTACGACAATCAGAAACGCGATGACTCGTCTTGCCTCTGAAATCCAGCGTACTACCAATCACTACAAAACCCAGATTCATGGCAATGCTCCAGTCAAGGCCTATTTGTGTGGCGGTGGCGCTTCTCTCGCCTATACTAAAGAATTCCTCGAAGAACGGCTTGGTATACCGGTTGCCTTTTTCAACCCAATGCATCAAATCGGTGTTGGCCCTCAGGTAAACGTAGACAAGATTTCCGCTGAGGCTTATATGCTGGGCGACATCATTGGGGTGGCATTAAATGTTGCCAATCGCGAATCGATTAGTATTGACTTGGTGCCTACTGCGGTTGGCCGTCGGCGCATTGCTCAGAAGAAGCTTCCCAAGGTGGTGGCGGCTGTTGCCATGGCTGTCATTGGCGCTGGGGTTTATACTTGGGCGATGTTCGAGTCGGCCGATAAAGCTCAGAGTGTTCTTTCAAAAATCGAGGACCAAAATTCTCAGATCAGCGGACTTTCCCAGCAAATCGCTAAGAACAAAACGGCTATCCTCCAACTCGACAAACAGTTAGAACAGTATCAAAAACTGACGTTCCAACGGTACGGTTATGTCTCTGCGATTAAGGAGTTTGTTACGACTGCGGCTTCTGATTCGTTTTGGATTACGGATTTCCTTCCGTGGATTAACTACGACCCAGAACAAACTGCGTCAATTTCTGGCAAAACCCTGATTAAGGATACGTTTATGACGGAAAAAGCAAGCTCGATTGTGCCGCCAGAAGCCCCTCAAAAAAATGCAACGGGCAGTCGGCGTGGCAGCGCAGAGGCCAAAGAAGCAAAATACGAGGTCAACGCAATCGTGTTGAAAGGGTATGCTAGGAGCGCGATGGGTGGCTCGAGGATTGTCCAGGATATCCAAGGAAAACTTGCAGAGAATGGAGACGCCTCGCTATTTTCCTTTAAGAAACCGGATGGTTCGGATATGGAAGCAAGCCAAATTATTAAGGAAGATCCCAAAAAGAGTAATTCTTTTGTCAAGCAATTTGAGTTGGTTTTGCCGTTGAAGCAACCCTTGCCGATCAAAGCGCAGGAAGAAAACAAGTAACACAAACAACAGTTAATTGGAATATACATTATGAGTACTTGGTTTAAAGAAAACAAATCATCCGTTGTTACAGCCGGTATCGGGTTGTTGCTTGTTGCTGGTATTGTCGGCGCCGGTATTTCTAAACAATTCGAGGCAGAGGGGCTTCTAACGAAAATACGAGATGCCGAGAGCAATATTCAACAGCTTGCGCGAGATAAGATGCCGCCTAATGAACAAATCCTGAAAACCACTACGGAGGATGTAAAAACTTATACAGAAAGCATTGCCGCGGTTGCTGAGGAGTATGCGCCTTATCATGAAAAATGTGTTTTGGAAAACATGAGCGGTACTGATTTCCAAAATGAGTTGCGCAAAGCTTCAGACACTTGGAAGAAGATCTGCGCGGAGAAGGGGATTGCTGTAGCGCCAGAAGCTCAAAACATGGGGTTTGACAAATACGTTGCTTCATCTCCGTCGAGCGAAGCTGCTCCGACGCTCAATTTCGAACGCCAGGGTATTAACTTCTTTCTAAGTAAACTTGCCGAGTGCGGTGCAACAAAGATGATTCGCGTATATCGTACTCAACTGCCTATCGAGTTGTCTCCAGAGGAACTTGCTAAACAGCAGGGAGGCAAAGCTCCAGCACCTCGAGGCGGTTGCGCTGCTCAGAGCTCCGGTAAGGCCATTTGGCAGGCGATGCCGTTTGAAGTTGCTTTTACTGGCGATCGTCAGACAGTAAGCACATTCCTTAACGAAATCCTCTCTAATGATCAATACCTCTTTACCGTCTCAGCATTGCGTGTCCGTAACGAGATGAAAGTGACGCCTAATTTTGAAAAAACCAAACGAGCGACCTCAGCGGCTGCTCAGAAACCTGCCTCAACTGGTGGTGGCATTGTTTTGTCTGGTGGCGATGCCTCGGCAACAGTGCAACAACCAACCTCAACGGCAGAAGAAAAGCCTGAAGCTGAAGAAATTCCAGAAGCTAAAGAAATCCTTCGGCAAGTGCTTGGCACGGAAAAAGTCGAAGTCTATTTTGCTGCAAACTTGATTTATTTCCCAAGTGAACAGGCCACAACGACTGAAGAAAACAAATAAGCCTTTAAACGCATATGTCTTTTTCTGAAAATTACGATAAGGTAGCTCTTGGCGTCGGTGGTGTACTTGCTTTAGCAGGGCTCGGACTGGGGCTTTCCTCTCACCTCAGCCTGGATGAAACTTATAAAGTCGATACGACAATAAGCGACCGCGAAGTCGAGATCCCGGGCATTGACCAATCGATGGCTTTGGAAAAAATCCTGACTGACGACCATACTATTGCCCGTCCCAAAGTCGGAGAAAAAGAACAACAGACGTTCGATATGTTTGTTGCTCCTGCCTTGTGGTTGAAAACTGGAGATACGGTGCCTATCGACATTTATTCTGGCCCGCCTATTCATCCACCTATTCCTAATACTTGGTTCCTGGAAAACAAATTGGTAGCTGATTTGTCTTGGTCTGATGCCTTGAATCGCGACGCCGATAAAGATGGATTCACCAATCTTGAAGAATTTGAAGCCAAGACGGCGCCTAACGATTCATCCAAGCATCCCTTGCTTGTCACTAAGCTAGGGGTGTCAGAAATGTCAGCTATCGGTTATTTTGTAGCATTTTCGTCTGATGCCATGGCTCCTGATTATACGTTTAAGGGGCTTCATGCCAACGGGACGACACTGTGGAAGGCTGATGTTAAAGTTGGCGCGACGATGCCGGAAGAAAATCCTAAAAAGAAGGTTATTCATCCCAATCGGTTTAAGCTTGTCGAAGTAACCAAAAAGACATTTGAATCGAAAGCTGGACCTGAAGAAGATGCTGTTGCCATCGTCGAAGATACGAAGGAAACCAAGAAGGGGACCAAGTACGAAATTCGAAAGACTAACAAGTATAAACAACCCATTCAGGATCGTTCAGTTACCTTCTCTGTTTTAGCTGGCACTAAGAACGGAGAAACATTTAAGGTCGAAGAAGGAGCGACGTTTAAAATTCCTGGTGACGATAAAACGCAATACAAACTCCAAAGTGTTGACCTCAAACAAAAAACTGCTATTGTAACTCAGGAAGGATCTGATAAAACATGGAAAATTCAGTGAATTTGACAGTATGATGCAAAAATCAGCGCTTTCCTAAAAAAAAAGCTTCACAAACCGCGAAAATCTGCAAAAACAAATACCTAACTATGGATCAAGCACCTCTCTATCATTCCAAACGAAGCCTCATTGCCCTCATGGCAATTGCCGCTTCCTGTCCGTTTGTACAGGCTGGCGATTTAGGGGCCGTGGGCGCGTCTAGCGCAATTGGGACGTCCTCTGCTGGTTATTATGCTGGCGGGCAGTCCGGTATTAACACCAGAGCCCAGGCTCGCCGCGAAGAACGGACTAATGAAGCTATGGCAGCTCTGGAACATGGCCGTCAAGCTTATCGCGAACAGGATTATGAAAAAGCTCTCGAAGATTATAAGAGAGCCTTGGATATCCTACCTAATGCTCCTGTTACTGACTCTCGCCGTGCGTTTATTGTTAGTAGTATTGCTGATGCAAGTGTCGCTGTAGCTCAGCAATATAGAAAGGTGGGTCGATATGATGAGGCTCGCCAACTTCTGAACGACGCGTTGAAGATCAAGCCAAATAGCAAGCAAGCTCAGCGTGAATTGGCTTACCTCGACGATCCAGAACGCACAAACCCTGCAAATACGCCTCAGCATCAGAAGAACGTGGAAGAAGTTACCCGGCTTCTCCAAATGGCTTATGGATACTTTGATCTGGGTCAGTTTAACGAAGCGAAGAAAGCGTTCCAAGATGTTATTCGCATCGATCCATACAATATCGCGGCTCGCCGTGGCATGGAAACGGTCGATAATCGCCGCTCTCAATACTATCGTGCCGCATACGATCACACCCGTGCTGAAATGCTGGCTGAAGTCGACAAAGCTTGGGAATCTCCCTTGCCTATGGAAGTGCCAGTGGGCGCAGAAGATTCCAGCGCACAGCAGATCTCTGCTTTTGGCGGATCGACTGCCAACATGATGAAGTTGAAACAAATCATCATTCCTACTGTTGATTTTGAAGACACAACGGTTGAAGAAGCTATTGAATTCTTGCGTAGCCGTTCTGTTCAGCTTGATACGGCCCCAGGCCCGAATGGTGAACGTGGTATCAACTTCGTAATTAATGATACGCAGACTGGTGGTTCTCCGGCTACGGCTGACACGTCGTTAGACGTATCTCAGTTAGGTCTTGAGGGTGAAGACGCCAGTGCTGGCGTTGCCGTTCCTGCCCCAGCTCCTGAGGTCCGGACTAAGGTGATCAAGTCTCTCAAATTGCGCAACGTTCCTATGCTCGAAGTGTTGCGTTTCATTTGTCAGAACGCCGGCTTGCGTTACAAGGTGGAAGATTATGCGGTGAACATTCTGCCAGCAGGTGGTAACGACACTGATTTTTATACTCGCACGTTTGCAGTTCCGCCGAACTTTATTTCTTCGTTGGATTCTGCCTCTGGCGACAGTGCTGCTGTACCGGATGATCCATTTTCTACCGAATCGGATGCTCCGGGATCTAGTATCAAGCCTCGTCCTCCGGTAACGACCTTGTTGAAGAATGCCGGTATTACCTTCCCAGAAGGGGCTTCTGCTTCTTACTTTGCTGGTAACTCCACCTTGTTGGTTCGTAACTCGACGGCCAATTTGGATATGATTGAGCAGTTGATTGAGAATATGAAAGGTAAAAACAAACAGGTGAAGATTACCACTAAGTTTGTTGAAATTACCCAGGAAAACACCGATGAACTCAGTTATGATTGGGTGGTAACTCCTTTCTCTGTCAATGATTCTCGTTCCCTGTTCATGGGCGGTGGCAATTCTACCGGTTCCTCAACAGATATGACGACGGATAGTTTTGTCTCCGGGGCAGGCACGAATTCCAGTAAGTGGCCGATTCCGGCAACGGGAAGTTCTACCGATCCTATTAACGGTCTTGCTACAGGTGGCATTCGTTCGGGCACGGCTGCTATTACAAGAGACGGTATTGATAACTTGTTGAAAGTACAGGATCGTTCTCAGGCTTCTAGCACGGTGTCCGCTCCTGGTATTTTGTCGGTGACGGGTATTTACGATGAAGGTACGTTCCAGGCAATTATGCGTGGCTTAAGCCAGAAGAAAGCAACGGATGTTTTGACGGCTCCGTCGATTACGGCTAAGCCAGGCGAAGAAGCGACGATCGAAATCATCCGTGAATTCATCTACCCAACTGAATTCGAACCCCCGCAAATTCCGCAGAGTACGGACAGCGGCAACTATGGTTACAATGGTTACGGTTATGGTAACGCCAACCTTGAAGGTTTGTTGACCGGCGGCGGTTCTAATTCGATGGTGAACTCCTATCCTGTAACTCCTACCACGCCTATTGCGTTCGAAATGAAACCTGTCGGCGTGACATTGAAGGTACAGCCGGAAGTCGGTGAAAATGATTATGTGATTGATATGCGCTTTGAACCGTCAATCATCGAATTCGAAGGGTTCGTGAACTATGGTAGTCCGATTCAGTCGACCGGTGTTGATGCTAATGGCGATCCGGTGTCCATCACCTTGACGGATAACCGCATTGAACAGCCGATTTTCTCAACCCGTAGCGTTAAGACGAGTTTGTTCATTTACGATGGGCATACGGTTGCAATCGGTGGTTTGATTTCTGAAGACGTTCAGATTGTTGAAGACAAGGTGCCGATCTTTGGTGATTTGCCCTTTGTCGGTCGGTTCTTCCGCGGTAATTCCGAAAACCATGTGAAGAAGAACTTGATGATCTTTGTCACAGGGCAGATCATTGATGCCACAGGTCAACCAATTCGCGGCAGGGCTACTTCGGAAACGGCTGTCCCTGTCTCTGGGGGAGACGGACTAGCTGGTGCTGACGCTGGCTTGTTGCCGATGCCGTAACATAACAATTATTGAATTAGCTTGATCGAATGAAAGCGGGTACAGGGTTTCCCCTGTGCCCGTTTTTCGCAGTTTTTACATAGCGCGTAAATAGGAGGAATGATGAAAACTCTTGTATTGACAGGAGGAATCGCCTCAGGGAAATCAACAGTTTTACAAACATTGTTGTCCCTTGGACAGGGAACATTGGATTATTTTGACTGCGATCGCGAGGTCGCTCGTCTCTACCAGGGGGGGCGGGTGCCTCAATTGCTAAGACATGAATTTGGGGATGAATGCCTGAATATTGATGGCTCGGTAAATCGAGCTTGGCTACGACAAGTGGTTTTTTCCGATGCATGCCAACGAGAACGACTGAATTCGTTGATTCATCCTATGCTGGAACAGGAATGTCTTGCGAGAATAGAGCAAGTGAGGCACAATAAATGTGTTCGGGGTTTTGTCATTGATGCACCGCTCTTTTATGAAAGCGGGGTAAATTATGGACAAGACGCGGTATGTGTTGTAGGACTTTCTCCAGAAACGCAACGAATGCGGTTAAATAAGAGAAATGGATTTGATGATGGAATGATTCAAGCTATGCTCTCGTCTCAGTGGCCATTAACGCTCAAACTGCAGCATGCCGATTTTGTGATTTGGAACGAAGGTTCTCGACCATTGATGCTGAATCAAACACAACGGCTCTACCAGCATTTTTTTCATGAATAAAGAACAACAGGAAATGAAATCGTCGGATGATCGCGAAGAGGCTTTCCGGCAACATCATGACAGTAGCTCTCAACAATCAGATGAACTGGCTGAAATGAATGAACAACTAGTTCCAGAAACTGCAGAAGCGCCTGTTGTTGCGCCTCAGCCTCCAGAAGAGCCTCTCCCTGTCATTTCTATTAATGAATTGCGCACGTTGACCATGGCCGAGATGTTGGGAATTATTGAGCAGAATGGTTTAGATCATCTTAGTGGCCAACCAAAATCTCGAATGGTATTTGGTCTTGGTCGCTGGTACTTGCAGCAAGGCCATGAAGTAGTTGTAGAGGGAATTATGGAGCAGGCTAAAGACAACTATGCCATGCTGCGAGATCCTGTTAAGAGCTTTAAAACTTCACCTGACGATATCTATATTTCGGGAGAATTGATTCGGCGTTATGGCTTGAAAGTTGGCAATCTTGTACAAGTACGTCTGCGACGTCCTCGACATTTCGACAAGTATTTGTCGGCTTGCGAGGTGCTTGCGGTGGAAGGGAAACCGGCTGAGAGTTATGTGCCTGGGGCCTGTTTTGAAAAATTGACGCCATTATTCCCTCGAGAACGGATCATTTTGGAAAATAAGGATATTGATTCGTCGGCGATGCGCGTAATTGATTTAATCGCACCCTTTGGCAAGGGGCAGCGTGGTATTATCGTGGCTCCACCTCGAGGAGGCAAAACTATTCTTCTCAAGACGATTGCGCGGTCGATTCGTGCCAATTACCCTGACATTGAATTGATCATTCTTTTGCTGGATGAACGGCCAGAAGAAGTTACTGACTTTGAAGAAACTGTCGGAGTATCTGTTTTTGCTTCAACGTTCGACGAACCTTCTCGCCGCCACGCGCAAGTCTCCGATCTGGTGATTGAACGTGCTAAACGCTTGGTCGAGCTTGGCAAGGATGTTGTGATTTTGCTGGATTCGTTAACTCGCCTTGCTCGCGGATACAATGCAAACCAGGTTGGAGGTCGCATTATGTCGGGTGGTTTGGGAGCGAATGCTTTGGAAAAACCGCGAAAATTTTTTGGTGCGGCTCGCAATGTGGAAGAAGGTGGTAGCCTCACGATCATTGCAACTTGCTTGGTCGATACGGAATCTCGCATGGATGAAATCATTTTCGAGGAATTTAAAGGAACAGGCAATATGGAAATTCGCCTGGATCGCGAATTGGCAGAACGCCGCATCTATCCGGCGATCAGTATTAGCCAGAGTGGTACTCGCAATGACGACCGTCTCTACAATGAAAAAGAGTATGCGATGGTGCTTCAGGTTCGTCGCCAATTGGCACAATTGCCTGGTTGGGAAGGACTCGAATTGCTGTTGAACAATATTGAACGCACTCAGAATAACGCAGAACTCGTCCTCCTGGGCTTACGTCATTAAGCTTGTATGCTGCTGATTTGCTCTTTGTCTCCTCTGGATCGAGAATGACAAGAATGATGAGACCGTGGCTGGAGATTTGTTATATTTCAGGCAATACTTAATAGAGATAGGTGTAATAGGACACAGGAACTTACATAACAACAATTGGCCCCAGTTGTTAGGGGCGCTGGAGCTAATTGTGGCAAAACAAAATAAGTATCGTATCGAGATTGTCTTAAATTTTCGAGCGTTTGACGGCTTTGACGATGGCTTGTATCAACCCGTCGATGTCCGACGAAACGGCTTGAATACCGGGGACATAGCCATGTTTCTTTAATGTATCAGTCGTGACTGGCCCGATGCTGGCCGCTATGCAGGACTCTGGCCATGGCAATTCCAGTTTCATGAAATTATCAACTGTCGACGAGCTGGTAAAAGTGATGATGTCTGCCCCTTCTTGGCACAACAGATCTTTTGCTGATTGAATACCATCCGTTTCAGGGATCGTCTTGTAGGCAATGCATTCGTCAACGATGGCCTGCATTTGCGATAGCTCGCGAACAATGACATCGCGGGCGCCTTCTGCGTGAACCCATAACATGGTTTGGTGTTCGATCCCGCCAAAGGTTTCTCGGGCCTCTTTGAATGCCCTGACGAGCCCTTCAGCGACGTGTTGCTTTGGCACGAGGTCGACTTCCAGACCATATTGGCGAATCTTAGTAGCGGTGCCAGGCCCAATGGCGGCAATGCGGACCCCACCGATGTGGCGAATGTCGGGATAAGCTGCAAAAAAAGCCTTGAAGAATCGTTCTACTCCATTGGGACTGGAAAAAATGAGCCAGTCATAAGTATGGGCGTCGACAACAGCAGTGGCAAAACTTTTGATATCTGTCGGGTCAGTGATGCGAATGGTCGGGAGTTCGACTACCTCAGCGCCAAGCGCTCGCAATTTGCTGCTGAGTTGGCTGGCTTGCTCTCTGGTTCTGGTGACGACAATGCGTTTGCCAAACAAAGGGAGACGTTCGAACCAATTGTTGGTTTCTCGTTCCGAAACAACATCGCCTATGATGATGAGAGCAGGCGCTCCTAGCCCGGCTTCTTTGACTCGACTTGCCAATGTTCGAACGGTTCCCGTGACTGTTCTCTGGCGACCTGTCGTTGCCCACTGAATTGCTGCTGCCGGGGTATCGGGGGGCTGGCCTTCGCGCATGAGGTTTTCCATGTTTTCCGCTAGCCGATTCATCCCCATGAAAATGATCTTGGTCCCATCAGCTTGTGCGATACTCTTCCAATTGAGGGTCGTCTCTTTTTTGTCGGCACTTTCATGCCCGGTGAACATGGTCAGTTGCGTGCAGTGTTTTCTGTGAGTGACGGGAATCCCTGCATAGGCTGGTCCCGCTGTTGCCACGGTTACCCCCGGGACGATTTCAAAAGGAATACCGTTCCTATAAAGTTCTTCTGTTTCTTCACCACCTCTACCAAACACCATAGGATCTCCACCCTTGAGGCGAACGACTTTCTTACCCTGGCGGGCTTTCTCGACGAGGAGCCGGTTGATTCCCTCTTGGGGCAATGCATGGCAAGAAGCTCGTTTGCCTACGTAAATCATTTCACAAGTCGCTGGAGCCCAGGCAAGAATCTCTTTGCCAACCAATGCGTCGTAAACAAGTACATCCGCTTGTTCAACAAGTCGTTTCCCTTTGACTGTCACGAGCTCTGGATCTCCAGGTCCTGCCCCCACTAAATATACGATGCCGTTTTCCATGGTCTGTTTGATTTGCCTTTCCTATAAAACATGAAATCTTCTCCAGAGACTACTCGAATTCTCGGCATGGGATCGAAATGAACCTAACTAAATCCTTCCGAGGGTATTACGAGTGTGTTACCTGATAACAGACTACTATTTTCTATAGAATTGTTATGATATGACAAGGAATCAGTGAAAATTATTACGGTTAGACCATGATATTGGTATTGCTTCCTGTGTCGGCTCTTGCCACAATACCTCGCAGATGAGAAGAATGAAGGTCATTGTCAGTGTGGCGTTTTGTTTGCCGTTGGTTGCGTGTTCGCAGGTACAGAGCTCGTCTGATGAAGCAGTGGACAAGCCTACTCAGGAAGCGATGACCCCAGAAGAGGGTGAGGCTACTCAGGAAAAGGTAGATAAGACTCAGCAGGGTACTTCTTCTCAAGGGACAGAGGATTCTCATGGTCCTGTTTCTGAGCTTGATGATCAAGTCGGGCTTGTAGGGGAAATGCCTGCGACGAACAATGGAGAAGTGTTGGATCCAACGGATACTCCGTCCCCCGAGTTGCCCTATCCAGGGGATTTGCGTGGGGGCTTGCGTACGCCTCAATTACCTGATGTTTTGCCATTGACGCTGGATGGAAAGATCAATCAATCGTCTCCGACTCCTCAGAATTAATCAGCTGATCAAGTTTCTGGATCCTAACTGTTTCCAAACCATTCATGAACGACGCTTCTGTTCCTCCTAAAAAATTTAATCCCGTTCCTTATGCGTACCACCAGGAAGTGGAGTTAGTCATTGAAGCATTATCCAACTCGGGGGATGGTGTTGCTCGCGATGATGGTGGTTGGGTGGTATTTGTCCCTTATGCCTTGCCGGGGGAAAAGGTTCGAGTTCGCATTTGGCGCAATGACAAGAATTGTTCCTATGGCGACTTGGTCGAGGTCATTCAGCCTTCTCCCGATCGGGTAGAACCTCGTTGTCATTTGTTTGGCAAATGCGGCGGTTGTCAATATCAGCATTTGAGCTACCAACGCCAACTCGAATGGAAAACTCGCCAGGTGGCGGACCTCCTGCGTCTTCAGGCTGGACTTGAGGTTCCGGTTAATTTGGCCATCGCTTCGCCGAGACAATACCATTACCGTTCTAAAATTACCCCGCATTTCGATCGTCCCGCCAAGTGGAAAGGGGCAGGCGCGGGTGTGGGGCCAATTGGGTTCCTCAAAGCGGGATCCCGCCGGGATATTGTCGATGTACCGCAGTGTGTGATTGCGATGGAATGCATTAACGAAGCATTGCCATTGATTCGCAAAAGTTGTCATGAAGCTGCGGCCAATTATAAAAAAGGAGCGACCCTCTTGTTGCGTGCTTCCGAAGGACACGTCGTTACCAATAACGGCGAAATTGCTGTCGAATCTGTAGGCGACATTCAATTTCACTTCCTTGCTGGTAACTTTTTCCAAAACAATCCCTGGATTCTGCCGTTGTTTACTTCGTATGTGGCTGAGCAGGCAAGCATGGGGGGAGAACACTACCTCGTCGATGCTTACTGCGGGTCGGGGCTCTTTGCGTTGACGTTGGCTTCGCGATTTAAACGTGTCTTGGGCGTGGAAGTCAGTGAAAGCTCAATCGATTGGGCCCGCAGTAATGCCAGGTCCAACCACATCGAGAACGTCGATTTTGTGGCGGCGGATGCGAGCGCTATTTTCCAACAGGCCGATTTCCCTGCAAATGAAACAGCCGTCGTGATCGACCCTCCTCGTAAAGGCTGCGACGAAGCCTTCCTGAATCAGTTGTTCGCCTTTGGCCCAAGCCGGGTGGTTTACGTCTCTTGTAACCCGGCGACCCAAATCCGTGACCTGGCCGAATTTACTCGCGCTGGATACTGCGTGACTGAAGTACAGCCTTTCGACCTTTTCCCGCAAACCAAACACCTGGAGACGGTTGTACTTTTGTCTAAACTCAATACTAAGTAGTATATCGAGATAGAGCTGAATCTGGATGAACTGGATGTGAAAACGGCAGAGAGCAAGGTTACCTATGATTAAGGCTGTGTACTGGAACAGACCGGCTTGAAGAAGTCTTCTCTCTATATCGCTCAGGTTAAGCAGAAATACGGAATTATTGCGCGAGAAAATTATAAACGGACCAAAGTCTGAAAATGTCAGACAGCCGAAATGTCAACCGGAAAAGGAAGCGGTTATTACGGAAGCGTTGAAGCTCTTTGGGATGATTTAGTAGGACATATTGATGCAGTTTCAAAATTGAATGGGAAAGGCGAAATACTATGAAAGGTTCTGAAGCAAAAATGACAAGTTTCATGGAAGGTGCAGACAAGTGCTTTTTGATTCCTGTTTATCAGAGAAAATACGACTGGAAATTGGATAACTGCCGACAGTTGTACGAGGATTTAAAGAAAATTGTAAGTGATGGGAGAGACAGCCATTTCTTTGGAAGCATTGTTTCTGCCGTTGTTCCAAATGGCAGTAAAATTGAATATCACATTATCGATGGTCAGCAGCGTCTTACCACGATCTCGCTATTGTTCTTAGCCATCCGTAATCAAATCGCAAATGGTAAAGTTACCACTTCTGTGGAAAAACTGGATGAGCAAATCAGCCAAAGGTTTCTGATTTCGCCATGGGCTAGCGAAGACGACAGAATCAAGTTGCGCCCAGTAAAAAGTGATAGGGAGGCGTTGGTAAAACTGTTTGGTGATGAGGCGGACTTTGAACTGGGATCAAACCTCACTATTAACTATCAATATTTCTGTGAAATGGTTATAAAAGAGGAAATTCCAGTTGCTGACTTGTATGCTGCCATCGGAAAACTTGAAATCATCAGTATTACATTGGATCCAAGCGATAATGCGCAGTTGATTTTTGAGAGTTTGAATTCAACAGGACTTGCCCTGACTGAAGGTGACAAAATCAGAAACTATGTATTGATGGGGCTACCTGCACAGCGTCAAACCCAATATTATGATACCTACTGGGCGAAAATTGAGAAATGCACCGGAAACGATGTGAGTGGATTTGTGCGAGATTACCTCAGTATAAAGCAACAAGTTACCCCAACGGTAAGTAACGTTTACAAGACATTCAAAGACTATGCAAAAAAAGAGGCGTTGCTTATTGATACGCTTCTGGCTGATCTTCTTCGCTATGCAAGGTTATTCGAGAAACTCCTTGTGTGCCAGAGTGGTCTTAAATCAAAAAAATTGGACGATTGCCTGTATCGTCTTATGCGATTGGAGATTGCTGTTACTCGCCCGTTCTTGATGGAGGTATTACGCCTTAATCAGGACGATGAACTAACGGTAGATGATGTACTTCAAATTTTTTTGATTACTGAAAATTATCTCTTTCGCAGAAATATTTGCGATGTACCAGCAAGTGCACTTAACAAAATTTTCTTAAATTTGAATCGAGAGATTCTGCGTTATGACAATACCGCAAACAACTATGTTAAAAAATTTATATACGCACTTTTATCAAAAAAGGAAAGCGGGCGTTTCCCTAATGATATAGAGTTTACCAAAGCACTTGCCGCAAAGCAAGTATATCAAATGCGAGGGAAAAACAAGGTATACCTTTTTGAGCGGTTTGAAAATTATGGCACAGTTGAAACCAAGGATGTATATACCCTTTGGGATAACAAGATCTACACGATTGAGCATATTATGCCACAGCATCTGAACCCAGCATGGATTGAGGCTCTAGGAGTAAATGCCGAAGATATTCACGCTACCTGGTTACATAGGCTGGCAAATCTTACTCTGACGGGCTATAATCCGTCGTTGAGCAACAATACTTTTGCAGAGAAGAGGGATGCAAAAGACGGCGGCTATAAAGTCAGCGGACTGAAAATGAATCAGAAGATCGCCAAGAAACAGTCGTGGGGATTACCCGAATTAGAAGAACGTAACAAAGAAATGATCGCTCTTGCTACTGAAATTTGGTCATACCCTCAGACAGACTTTAAGCCCGTAACTAAAGAATTTGATTCTTGCTCATTGGATGATGAAAATGCTGGACTGACTAACCGTAAAATCGTAAAATATAGCTATCAGAATGCAGAGCAGCCAGTATCAAGTTGGGCGGATATGCTTGAACATATCATCAAGTTCCTTCACCAAAAGGATAAATCAGTGCTTATCAGCCTTGTATATAGTAACTCAGAATTGACCTCGTATGTAAGCAACGATCCCAATAAGCTCCGTAGTGTACTGAAAATTGATGAGAATATTTATATTGAAAAAAACACCAGCACAGTGTTGAAAATATCTCTGCTTCGTAGGATTTTTGCTTTGTTTGGTGCTGATCCGATGGACTTGGTATTCTATCTGAAAGATGTGAAACCAAAAGAGTAGTATACAGCTATCCGCAATTGCAGAAATCTCCCGAGAATGGACTCTAGGCTACGAACACGCTAATATAAATATTGCCAAGTTTAACAGAATCTATGGACTTTGTTGCAACGTAGTGCAAAAAAGAGCAGAGACATAAGTTACCTTCAAAATCAATCCCCCTTCAACCTACTCTGTAGACCATTGGTATACCCAGTTGGGTATGCCTGTTCAATAACAGGCACTTCATTTTAGCTTCCGACAACTGGTTGCTGACTTGACGTGCGGACATAGTTCCCCAAAAAATTGTCTTGTAACGGAACATGGCTACTTCGTTCAGACTTTGCTGAAGATAGTCCGTCTTCTTCTATTTGTCGCTAAACATTTCTGAACTGCCCCTTGCATTACCAGGATTTCCAGGGAGACCAGATCTATGCAGAGGTGCAGCTTCTTCCAGCTGTGGTGTTTATCCAGCCATGCTTTCGGACTTTCCATTCACCCTAGCCAAGCACCTTCAATCCGGTGGAGGTCAATACCGAGTATCAAGTTCTCCCCTTGATCCAGGCGTTCCTTGATAGAGACCGGAACCCATGCCTGTCTGTGGTTCAAGGTCGTATCGTTCGGTATGGTTAGTCTGGAAAGGCCAAGTAGGTTGAAGAGGCTCGTCAGAAAGCCTTGTATTTGACGGAATTTCAACAGGTAGGCCGTCTTGGTCAAAAGGCAGCACAAGATGATTCTGTCACTATAAATGCATTAGCCAACCACTTTCTTTTTATCCCAAAAGGTCTTCCATTCATCCAGTACTGCCTGATTGATCTAGAGGTCAAGGCTGCCCCGTCAGCAAAGATTCTTATTGTACGCTTGCGAGTTACGGATTTTATACTTACTTTTGTTGTGGTTTATTGAGTTCTTTGTCATTGGATTTTATCTTTTGTACATTTACTTTGACAAAGATAAGCTCAATAAACCATCCATTTCCTGTCGTTGTAGCAAAGTCCGAAAAGAGTAGACTTCCAAACGAGAAAACTAATCCTAATTTTGAAGCACAAAAAAGTTTTACCGGACACTAACGAATTATATGAGTCTTATGTAGCCTCCGGTAGTTCCTGAATATAACTGGGATTTTCCGTTTGCTCTGGTAACGAGTATATTATCACCGGCAAATTGTGCTTGGATCGCATCGTGACTCGCATTGTAACTAATTGTAAGGATGTGACCTCCGGTTTCTGCTGAGCGAAGTACCGGCTTACCTGATTCAATGGTTACAATTTTCATAAGCTAATCTAGAATGAAAAGGTTGATATATCAAAACATATTATTACGACGTTATCAATAGAAAAATAAGATGATTTGAAGTATTTGGGTCTGTTTCAAATCCGCTGATAAAAGCATTGTCGAAATTTGAGGAAGAGATAGGGTGCGTTGAAGAGTCCACAGGCCTTGGACTGGATCCGAGATAGAGCCGCATGAGCTGACTCGATCTTGTCCTTGTTGACTCCATAGCGAAACGAGTTAACTACCTCCCTGAGGTTTTTGAGAAGTCCTTGAGCCAATCGTAGCCACTTGATCAACTGCCATTGATTGGGCGCATGCCAGATCTCGCGAAACTCTTCTTTAAGTACATAATTAGCTGATATTTTCTTGTTAAGCCGCAGAGAGAGGTTGGGTAAAAACAGGTAGATCTTGTCAATCAATATCAAGAGGTGAATGGATGACGATCTTTTTATGACACTTGGAGATAAAAACACATCGTTGATCAACTCTAAGTTTGACTAAATTCTTGAGAATTGGGGATCTATGAATCAAAGGAATTTTCGAAATATAGCAGCCTGAAGATAACGAACTGCTTTTGTGTAATTGACGAAAAAGAGGGCGACTCGTTCATTACGACACACCCTCTTCATAATATACCGTCTCTTAATTCATTAATATGAGTGAAGTTTTAATTCATTTAAGCTTTGAACTTATAGTAACACCAAAAACATCCTATCCAAAAAATAACGGATATCAACCAGATACCTACATCTTTCCATCTCACTATACTAAGTTCACTTCCCATTTGTCCAAGGTTAAGGTTTCGTGTACCTAATATTCGATATAGTCTATATATCGCCCCTAGTTTGATCAACCATCCAAAAAGTAGATAACAAATAAATACTCCTTTCGACCATTTAATTGGCTGTTTAATTCTGTCCTTTTCCGCTTCCAGTAAATCATCATAAGCGGTTCTTTCCCCCTGATAACTTCTGGTTGATTGGGTTTTTCCGTCTGGTCCATATATATAGATGGTATTACCATCTCTGACTGTTACCGAAAAAGAAGTGAAACCAAGGAGTTCTCCCTTTCTGGTGTATAAAGTTGAACCATTCATACCGATGACGCGAACATGCAAACCGTTTTGTTCCGCTGAACTAATCATGATTCCGGATATTTCTCTAAAATTCCATATTGATTTTTCCCTGGTTCACTATCCTTGGCAAAAGCCTCCAACATGATGATAGGACCCGCAAAAGGAATAAGGTTCATTAACTAGTAATTTCCACTCTGATAGGTTCCGTTGTTCCGCATCTACACAGAAGTGTGCGTTCAGTATTCCAAGTGATAATGTCTTCATAGTTCTTATCTAGGTTTATTATTATTTCAAGAACATTGAGGATTTATTAGCGAATATCAAATAGCTTGTAAACACTTTTGTATTTAATTTTGCGATTCTCTCTCTGTTACTCCCTTGTTAGTGGATGCTCATGGTGTCCTCGTTCGCCTATTCTCGCCTTCATCCCCTTTCTCTCAAAAGCTCTCTCCGAGCCTACGTAGCCTGAATCCATGTAAAACTCTTACCCTTTAACATCATTGCTGTCAATTAGTTTAGAAGAGTCGCCTTTCTTCGTCCAACGGGCATCGGGTACGTCCAATACGCTTCCCACTCCGATAAACTCGCGAAAGCTCATGAGGGCTTTTATTCGATATCCCGTCTGCTCGTCACTAACCGTAAAGGCGCTGGACAAATAGAACCTTAAACATCAAAACTGGATCAATTGGTCGGCGGCCTGCTTTGCTTTTGCGTTCTTCTCTTTGGAGACCTCGCTCTAACTCGGGGCGGAACAACTCGAAGTCTACATGCTGGGATATGGCCTCTGGAAGATTACCCAATTTTGAGAGTGTCTTGAGAGAGTCCGAGGTTTCAAATAACCCTGCTCCTTCTTGTTTGTGACGGTATTGGTGAGCTTTTTTTATTTCTTTCCTCTTCTAGGTGGTAAATGTAATGTTTATTCCATTTGTTTGCAGCCGATTAATTTGTAAAATCTTGTTTTAGATATTCAGACAATATTTTTCCTGCGCTTGATGGAATCTTTGATGTCGACATTTATCAGGAAATGCAACAAGTTCCAGTTGCCGATTGGCTGGGAAAATATAGAATAGCGGAGGGACCATGAGGAATGGGCCGAATGCGGTGGGCGTTAGTTCGCCATTGATGGATAACAGGATATTGATTATGCCTAAGGTTTATATAAAGACATACGGATGCCAGATGAACGAGCGAGATTCTGAGCAGGTAGCAGCAATGTTTGTTCAGGGGGGGTATACATTGACAGGGAACGAAGACGAGGCAGATGTTGTCCTGATGAATACGTGTTCGGTGCGTGACCAGGCCGAACAAAAAGCATTGGGGAAAATGGGCTTGCTCCGCAAGTTAAGACAACAACGTCCCCATGTTGTCTATGCGATGATGGGGTGCATGGTGCAGAATCGCCAGCAATCGTTGTTTGACGAACTCCCCCATCTGGATGTAGCGGCAGGCACCCAAAAGTACCACCGCGTCTTTGCCTATGTCGACAACATTCTCAAGAGCCGTCAGGAACGTCGGATGGATTGTTTGGAGGACGTTTTTGTTGGCGAACACATTTGTGATGTAGCTAGCGAAGAAGGTTCACAAAATACCATTTGTGATCACGTGAACCCTGGACAACGGTCGTCGGCATTTGTTTCGATCATGCAAGGGTGCGACATGAAATGCTCGTATTGCATTGTGCCCTATACTCGTGGCGTTGAGAGGAGTCGCCCGATTGATGATGTGGTCGACGAGGTGAAAATGCTTGTTGACCGGGGCGTGCGCGAAGTTACCCTGTTAGGACAAATTGTCAACCGATTTGGTCGCGAATGGGGCATCGAACAAGGCAAGTCTGCATTTGTACGATTATTAGAACGTATTCACGATATTGAAGGGTTGTGGCGCATTCGCTATACCTCACCGCATCCCATAGGGTTCCGCGACGACTTGGTGCAAGCTTATGTGTATTTGCCGAAGTTGTGCAGTCATATTCACTTCCCCATGCAGAGCGGCAGCAATCGGATTTTGAAGTTGATGCGGCGGCCATACAAACACGAGTCTTATATCGAGTTATGTGAAAAAATGCGTCAAGCTCGCCCTGATTTGGCGATTACAACAGATATCATTGTCGGGTTTCCTGGAGAGACAGACGAAGACTACCAGGAAACCAAAAAGACAGTAGAGCGAATTCAGTACGACAACGCTTTCATCTTCCGCTATTCGCCAAGGCCTGGGACTCCTGCTTCTGAAATGGAAGATCAAGTGCCGGAACGCATTAAGGAAGAACGCAACCAGGATTTGCTTGCTGCTGTTAACAAGATTGCTATAGCCAAAAACCAGGCGCTAGTCGGTACTACGCAAGAGATTCTCGTCGAAGGCCCGTCGAAAACGAACAAACAACGCATGACTGGACGTACCTCGCAGAATAAGCCTGTTATTATATTAGATGGTTCGGTTGACCTCATTGGAAAACTCGTACGTGTGCGCATAGACGAATGCACGGGCTTTACTCTCTACGGCACATATTGCCCAGGTTGTGACTGAGGACCATCTGGGCCGGAGAACAAGACAAATGGTGGGAATTAGGGAGACTCTTCCTCGGTCATCCAGACGGAAACGCTCGGGGAGGTGTCCATGGAGATTTCGAGAGTTTTGTTGGTTTGCAGAGAGTATGCTTGTACGCCAGTTGGCAGATGCGTGAGGGCTTGGGGAAGTTCCCCGAGGAAGACCACTTCACTAGCTCCCGTAGATTGAATCCAGGCAGAGTCATCGACAGGGTCATGAGAATTGAAGCCGATCAAAAGGATATCGGCGTGAAGTTGCTGTTGCGGGAGAAGCAAGAGGCTGCTCATGGCTGCGTTGCCAACGTAGAGCAAGCGTTTGCCTTGGCATTCCCACAGAATGACAGGCGTTTTGTCTGCTGAGAGGCCACTGGCAAAATCTTGGCGTGCATTGAAGATGACGAAGGATCCCGAACGTTGATGGACGAGACGCTGGAGATAGGCAGGTTGTTCAGGGGTAGACCAATCCTTGAGGTTAGGCCAAAGGTTTTTGAATTGTTCAACGCCACCGTTGAGCGCAACAGCCTTTTGTGTTTGTACCAAATAACGAGGAATGAACCCGCAGGTACGCAATGCAGGCGTTACGATTTGCCTTGCTGCGTATTCATTGCCGCAATTAACGACAATGGCTGGGTTACCCAAAATAATGCAATGACCTTGGCTAGGAAGGGCTAATGCTATGGCGTGAGGTGGCTCAGCTTGCATCGACCAAGGCATGAGCGAATGAGGTTGGTTAGCTACAAATTGCGACGTGGCCAAAAGGATGGAACCTGTGAACCTGGCGCAGGCAGCAAATAATTCAGACAGCCAAGGTAACCAGAAAGTTAGTGCGCAAGCCATGCTACAGCCCATGAGAGGAGCCAGAAAGGGCGACATGAGTAGGTTGGCCAGAGTCGAATACATATTAAATGTACCAAAGTGACTGATCGTGAGAGGAATAGATACTAACCAACTGGCGAATGAAACGAGGAGAAAGAGACGAATAGTGCGTTCTTGGCGTACGAGAAAGCGCTCTTGTTGAGTATAAAGGGAAGGGGGGATAAAAGGATCGGGAGCCCACCAAGGACGTTCTTTTTGACCCCAGGCGCTAGCAACGACGATGGCTCCGAAAATGAAGAACGATAACTGAAAACCCGGATCAAACAATTGGCGAGGTTCCGTTAATAAGACGAGCAGAGCAGCCAAAGACAACGTGTTGAGAGGTTGCACGGCTTTTCTCAAACATAGGCTGGCGATGAGTAATACGATCATGATATAAGCTCGAATGGCAGATACAGGCATGCCGGTGATGAATACGTAAATGCCAAGCAGAATGATCGACAGCAGTTTGACTCGAATAGGATGGATGGGAATGAAGTAAAAAACGAGAAGAACGAGCCCTGTAGCAATCCCCACATGAAGCCCACTGACTGCGAAAATGTGCAATGTCCCGCTAGTTCGAAAATCGTCCATGATCTCATCGGGCAATGCTCGTTTTTCTCCCAGAAGAATGGAGATCATAATTTGCGTGGGGACATCTGTGCGAGTCCCGTTTTCAGAGAGAATATTCGAAATAGATTGTCGGATATTCTGGGAGCAAGCGTACAGGCGGCTTTTGAAATTGCCAGCGCCCAAGCATTGTCCCTCTAAGGCAACAAGTTGGCAAACGATACCGTAGCGTTTCAGCCAGGTGCGTCGATCAAAAGCGCCAGGCGTTGTTGGGTGTAGGATTTCTCTGAAAAAGCCGCGGAAACGCCACTGTTCTCCTAAGGCAGGCAGCTGTTCTTTTGGGAACCTAACCTCGAACGTTTCTTTCCCGTCGTCCGTTTCCAACCAAGCTGTTGAAGTGTACAAACGAGTGATTGACCCAGAAACTTCGACAATTTCCTTTGACCCCAGGCGGGTATCGTACGTGTGTTGCGCTTCATCTTGTAACCATTCCATTCGTAGACAACCAGCTAACAAACAAACCAAACAGGCAATCGTTAATCGAATTTGCCGACAAAAAAGAGGCAAGCAAGCTATGAGCATCCCTGGAATGAGATACAACCAGGAAATCCAACTTCCCATGATGCCGCATGACAAAGCCAATACAACAGGCACTAAAGGAATGACTGCAAGTCCCTTGCGTGTGTGTTCCCATACCTGAAGCAGCTTCTTTCGCACGCATTCTATTTTCTCTCAATTTATCTTCGGAATTCAAGCCGGGATATTGGAATGAATGATGAATTTTTTCCTTAACCCTATTGACGTAAAAACGTAAGTACGAAACACTCGAAGACAGTTGCCGTTATTTCCTAGACGTGATGGCAGAACAACAACCTGCTGATGGGAGGCCAGGCTGTAGAGAGGGTCTGTTAATAACATGACAAAAAAGTTTTGTCATGTACTAATGGTTGTGTTGACATCAAGAACCCTTATATTACGCTAAACATTATTTTTATCTGTTTTAAAACTTGGACAATTAGAACAGGTTAACCAACTCAACAATCAACATGCCCTAAAAAAATGATTAAACATCTCTTCATAATGCTCTGTTTTTTCTGGGGTACTTTATTTGCTTGGGCAAATGGAGGACGTACAACAATTTCTTTAAACGGTGAATGGGATTTTGACCAAACGGAAAAAGCTTTTCCTCCGCAACAATTTACCCGAAAAATTCCTGTTCCCGGATTAGTACACCTAGCCACGCCACGGATTTCCCAATATGAGAAATTTTTCAAAAAACCTGAAAAAGTCGAAGCTGTCGCTCAGTCCAATTTCTTAGATCAGGATTATACGCCGATGTACAATTGGTACAGGCGCCATGTACATATCGACCAGTCGCTCAAAGGCCAGCATTTGTTCCTTACTATCAAAAAGAGCCAATTTGTTACGACTGCCTACGTGAATGGGCTTAGAGTAGGGAGTTCTATGGAATGTTACACACCTATAGATTTCGATATCACACATGCAGTCAAGTTTGGGGCAGAAAACGAAATCCTCATCGTTACTGGAGATCGGGCTTGGTTACCTAGTGAAGCTGCTGGTGGTACGGATAAAGAAAAAGTCCACTACATTCCCGGGATATGGGACGAGGTATCTATTTCCGCGACGGGAAAAATGCGTGTCGATCGAATCTTATTTCTTCCCTCGTTTGCTAAAAAACAAGTGACTGTTAAAACCTTGGTCAGAAGCATGTATCCACCTCAAATGCTCTATGGTAGCAAGACTCAGGATGCATGTAAGATAGGTATTCGCATCAAAGAAAAGTCTTCCGGGAAAGTAGTCAGCGAAACAACACTTGAAGGCAAGGTACTTCGAGATAACAAGACCTATTTTGAAACGACAATCCCACTAGAACATCCTCAAGCATGGACGCCTGATTCGCCTTTCTTGTACGAAGGCGAAATTTCCATCTATCATCAAAACCAGCTGTCAGACCTGTATTCAGTCCGATTTGGAATGCGCGATTTTTCGAGGGAAGGAAAACTATACACTCTCAATGGCGAGCCTTTTTATTTACGCGGCTCCAACATCACGCTTCATCGTTTTTTTGAAGATCCAGACAGCCAAGCTCTCGCCTGGGATCGAGAATGGGTGAAGAAACTTATGGTCGACCTGCCTAAATCGGTTGGTTGGAACGCTATGAGAATCTGCGTGGGAATTGTCCCCGATTTCTGGTACGATCTCTGCGACGAATACGGTATCGTACTTCAAAACGAATGGCTTTACTGGCAACACCACGGGTGGGATAATCAAATTCGCAAGGAATACATGAATTGGGTTTGGAGTGACGGGAACCATCCTAGTATTGTTATTTGGGACGCCATCAATGAAAATTGGAACAATTACATTGGTAACAGCCTGATTCCAGAATTGAAACAATTGGATCCCACTCGTATCTGGGACGCCGGCTATATGACCAGAGATCATATGGGCGCAAGCGACGAAATGGATGAACCGCATTTATATCGTACTCCATCGCTTACTTATTCCAAAGAACTCAAGCAATATGTTCTGAAGCGACCATTTACCTTAGGTGAATTACAGAAGAACTGGAGTTCCTCTCCTTACATTCTTGGTATTCTCAAAGCAAACGTTCCCCAATTAGTGAATGAATATGCATGGATCTGGTTATGGAGAGACGGTAGACCTTCAAAATTAACTGTTGATATCTACAATTACTATCTTGGAGAAAATGCTACGCCTGAACAACGCAGGGAATTCCAGGCTTACTGGGTCCAACTTGAAACAGAATGGTTACGATCTGAACGTTTTATCGGAGGAATTCTGGCCTTTTGTCATTTAACTAACAATTACGGTTTTACCGGCGATTGGTTTATGGGAAACATCTGCACCTTGACTCCTGCTCCTGTATTTCGTTGGTTCAGACACTGTTTTGCTCCGGTAGCTGTCTTTATCGATTTACCTGATAGACGTTATGCGAAACATCTGGAACCGTTGACACCAGGAAGCGATTTAATTGTTCCCTTGATAGGTGTTAACGATCTCAACAAGAAATCCTTAGGCCGAGTTAAGTTAAAATTGCTCGATCAACAAGGGAATTGCGTCGTGCAACAAGAATCATTTGTCGAAATTCAACCTTTTGGGAAACAACTTCAGACGTGTACGTTGAAGTTGCCCCAAGAAAAAGGTGGGTATCTGTTAATTGCCGAATATCACGAAGATGGGAAACCTGAACCTGTCTTGAGTCGACGATATCTCAACATAGGAAATGTAGCTAGTTCCTTTACCGACTATTTCGACTACCAACTTAAGTAGCTAACTAATGCTTTTAATCCGGCCCTGTTTCAAATCTGCTGGTCCCATCAAGGTCAGTTAGTATGACTCTTAGCAGGTGACCCAACCCTTGCATTGGCTTGTAATCACTGGTGTCCGGTAAAACTATTGAGTAAGTCACCCTTAAGGTCGTTCTACTAAGAGCGAGTTGAAGAGCTCAAGACACCAATTTTAGAGAGTCTTATTGTCGACCTTCTCTGCCTTGGTGTTGTAGCAGAAGTCCAAAAACACGTAGAAATTCTTTAGACCGGTTCCGACGGTCAGCTTTAAGGCACATGCACGGAGAGAACTGTTTCACTTTTTTAAGGGACAAGAAAAGGACTAGGTAAAACAACTCTAGGGAACCAAGGTCGGATCTCCTAAAGTAACGCTTTTTTGATAGGGGGGGGTTACTTTTTCACAAGGTTATCCGTAAGGTCCGTTTTATGGGCATTGCGGCCACCTCAATCTTGTCTCATTCGTTTTTACCGGACACTAATGGCTTGTAATACCTTTTACAAGCTTATTATGTTCAACTACTTGTATCAATACAAAGGTTGGATCGTTATCAAATCCACTAGACAAGAAACATGTCATTTAGTCGAGCTTAGAGTTGATCAAAGATGTGTTTTTTATGCCCAAAGTGTCATAAAAAGCTAATAACTCATTCATATCGTGATATTTACGTCCAAGATCTACCAACCGCCAACAAACATGTCTGTATCAAGTGTCAGGTCCCTCAAGGATTTTGTCCTTCTTGCAGAGGCTTTCATACTGTTAGACCTCAAGAGTTCCATCCTTCTATGGGGTTTACGTGGAGGCTGATGAAGCATATTTCTGGCCTCTTCCGTTTTATCCTCGCTCGGCATCTGGCTGTTCAATACGGTATTTCAGCTTCGACGATTAGACGTATCGATTAGGAAGTTCTTTCTCGGTCGCTTCCGCCTGTCAATAGGGATCATCTCAAAGCCATTCTGATTGATGAAAAATACTTAGGTAAGAGCGTCGGGTTTGTGACTCATGTGCTCAATGCTAAT
>CASFPZ010000033.1 GCA_949296365.1 uncultured Akkermansia sp.
GCGCGGAGCGGAGAGCGGAGAGACAGCGATCCAGGTAGGCGCCGGGTTGCACATGCCGGTGGGCGATCAAGGGACGTTGTTTATCAACGGCAATGGTGATTTCCGCGATGGATCGACCTCGTACAGCGGATCGGTTGGTTACCGTTACAATTTTTAAGGAGGCCAAAACAGAACCCAATTTGCTCTCTCAACTCGTATTCATTCGGAGTCACGAACATAAATTCGTGGCTCCGTTGTTATTAGGGGATATTGGTGACTGCTTGAATTTTGGGGGTATGTACAGATGATGGTTGACTCTCTTGATTTTGCTCTTTTGTTACCTTTGTTGCCGCTATAAAACGACGATAACGATGAGCAACGGTTCTTTTTTCTTGGATTACCGAAAGGGATAGGTCATGGTTCAAATGGATGTAAATCATTGATCCTACCACGAGTTCCCTCGCTCCCAACTTTATCTTCTAAGATTTTGGGAAAATTAACGAGTGGGATAGAAGAATGGTGGTCTTAGGCTTAAGATTATCATTTACCTTCGCCTACTTCGATTTTAAAGGAAAGAGGCATTGAGTATTTGGTGGTGTAAAGTCACATTAGGTGTGATGAGTCTGAGATATTTCCCAGAGTTTCGTGTTGTTTCATCCTTTTGTTGTGTAGAGTTGGAACGGTTTGAATATCGGAATGAAAATGCTCTATTTGATATATTAAGTCGCTTAACATCAATTAATTGTGGTAAAAAGATAATTGTCCCCGTTTTTAGTGTTTTTACTTGAAACAGATCTCCAAATTGACTAGGGGGAAAAAATTTTTCTTGTAACGAATTGCTAATACTCTATAATTACAGAAGTTTGATTCGTTGTAAGTATCTTCTCATTGAAGTATGTACAACTTCATGTTGCCAACAATACTGACAGTATCGGGTTGACGTTTTATTTCATTTGGGAGGCGTTTAGGCTTCGTGAGTGAAGTTTAATGCCGTTAGATATCTTCAGTTACCCCTCCTGTCTATTTATGAAAATATCCCTGTCGCTTTACTTAGCATTAGCAATGCTGGGCATCAGCCCTAGTTATTCCAACGTGACCTATACCCTGGAATCGGGGACGAGTTACGATATTAATACTTCCGCACAAGAAACTGAAAATGTTGCTCATTATCAATTAGTTGGAGGAGGAACCGTCTCCTTTAGTGGTACAGAATGGACGACCCCTGTGCATCCCGGAACGGGGCAGTGGTTTACCAATGTTTCTGTGTTGAGGGCTCATGGCCTCTACCTGAGCAGTGACGACAAAACGAGTCTTAACTTTACATGCGATGCGGTGACTGGGACGACGACGGCTAGTTTCATTTGCATTGACGCCGTCAAAGGATCCGGCGGTAGCGTTGTGTTCGAAAATCTCGGAGATATCTCCTTTTTTGGTAACAATCAGGATATTGCCGCGATTAGCGAATTTACTGAGAACAACAAACTTGCGTATACATCCGAATACGTCACTTTCAATAACGTAGGAAATATCACTTTTAGCGGTACAGCTGCAGGTGGAATATCGTTTAACGGGTTAACAGAGGTTTCGTTCCGCAATACGGGAGATATTGCCTTTGTCGACACCGAATTTGTCGGGCCTGCTCCTGGAGGGGAGACTCGGTTTAGCGGAGCAATCACGATCAACCAGTATACCAATACTTCGTATTATGAGCCGGGTAGCGGGCATGTTGTCTTCGAGAATACGGGAGATATTACCTTTAGGAATCTCAGCCACACCAATGGCCATATTCAGGCGGCTGGGATTTCGACGAATACAGGTGACGTCATTTTTCGCAACACGGGATCGATTACGTTTGAAAACGTAAAAAGCACGACGGCGGGCTCCTGTATCTACAAGGGTAATTATACGCATATGGACAGGAATAATCAGGAGATTGACCTCTTGTCCATTTCCCACGTCAACGGTACAGTCACGTTCAAGAACAATGAAAGTGGCAAGGAGTCGTATGGTGGCGCTATTGATGCTCAATGGGGGGCGTTCCAGTTATACCAAACCGGGGATGTCCTCTTCGTGAATAATGTGACGCCGATTGACGGAGCTGGCGCCATTTTCTCATTCCAAATCGGGAAGTACATGGGACAGCGTTATAGCGGAGAATGGATCTTGTCTGCGGACCGTGGAGACATCGTTTTTAAAGGGAATCGAGCCAATAAGGTCTTAAGAGCACTGTATGTGGAAGGCTATGCGCCGGAGGATCAAGCGAGCAGCTCAGAGGTTAACGGTAACTTGCCTCTTTATTTTCGGGCGCAGACGGGACGCGAAATTACATTCTACGATGGGTTGCAGCTTTTTTCTGTGACGGATAATTTGACGACCCTGAACATCAACAAAATACCCGACGCGGAGACCTTGAATACGGAATATGCCGGAGAAAATCCGGAGTTTCAAGGAACCTTGCGATTTACTGGCGAGCTGACGGAGTCGTTACTTCCCCGCGAGGATGGAGAATCTGACGGATCGTACCAAAATCGGGTCGATGAGTCTCGGATGTTTTATCTGAATAGTCACGTGAACCTCGAAGGCGGTAGCTTTGTACTGGATCATGGAGCTTGTGTGTATGTTCTGGGAGACTCAGACAAGCAACAGGCTGTATTTTCCCACAACTCGGGCACTTGGGAAATGAGTTCGGGTGCGTCGTTGCAAGGCGATATTGTCCAATTGGCAGGCCGAGGAAAATCAACCTTACGGGGGGGGGGTATACCCTCTCGTGGCGCCCAGACGGGAGTTTCGTACAGTTTGCCCTCTCTAAGCGTGGATGTCTTTGATTTGTCCAAGGGCTTCGATTGGGATCTGATGCCATATGCAGAACGCGGAGATTCTGGGTTGAATGTGTCGGTTTCGGGGTCATTCACCATGGGGGGTACGATCGGTATCATCGATAGCTTAGATAATTATGCTTCCGCCTTCTGGGGGCAAGACCGCGAATTCACAATCTTCAACCTCTTAAACACTGAGACTGCTGACGCCCGCGAGGGTGAATTTGAACAACTGGTCTCGAACACGACCAATTCCTCGGAAGTAAATTCCCCCTATACCTACAAAGGGACATGGTCTTACGAATGGAGGGACACCAATGACGATGGCGTTGAAGATCAGTTGGTTGCAGTCTGGAAAAACGTGGGAATCCCGGACCCGGAAGATCCGGATAGCCCTATTGATCCATCCAAGCCTACTATGGTGCCGGACGACCGCGTTGGTTACCTGGCGCTCAACTCGCTCTGGTCTTCGGCCTCCAACGCAATCTCGCTTGGTAATGCTGCCTTGAGTAACTTGTCGTACGTGCGTCTCAAGAACAAATACGGCTCCAATGCTTGGGCTATGGGCTTGGGTGATTTCGCACGTCGCCATTCTCGCAAGGGCGTTGATGGGTACGATTACGACGGCGGTGGGTATTCTGTTGGTTTCGACTCCGATTTCCACGGTAACAGCGGTGTTTGGGGTATCGCGTTCGGCCAGATGTTCGGCTACAACAAGAGTCGCGATTACAATGCCCGCATCTCGCAGAGAACAATGATGGGAACCTTGTATTGGGGTAAGATCTTCAGCGAACAGGAAGAATCGTGGTGGACGGCAAAGGCCGATGTCACCTGGGCCTTTACCGACAACTGCATGCATTCGAACTTCGAGAATGGCATGAATGCTCACGGCGATTGGAACAACAGAACCTGGCTCTTCCAAGCAGAAGTCTCGCATACCACTCGCTTGAAGAATCAATGGACGATTTCTCCGTACGTCCGAGTTGAATTCACCCACGGCTCCGAAGACGGCTTTACAGAAGATGGTACCTATGCTCGCCAATTTGGCGAAGCTATGTTGCGTCGATTGTCGATTCCTGTTGGCATAGGCTTCGGCAAAGAAACCCTGCTGTACGGTAAACCTTGGCAACATTCGCTGCGGCTATCGTATGTAGGCGACGTGATTCAAGACATCCCCCATGCTGGAGTTTACAGTTTCTACAGCGATATCAATTGGACTGCCCGTGCCGTAAAGCCATCGCGCCATGCGTTCCGTCTTGAGTACGATACCGCTGTCCAATTAAACGACCGCTGGAATGTCTATGCCGGATATACTCTGGAAAACCGCGATCGCGCTACCTGGCACCAGTGTAACCTCGGAGCTTCGTACGCCTTCTAAAGCTAATTAATTGCCGGATTTGGGGAATCCCCCCTTTTTCCCATCGTCCTCCCGTTTTGGTTCTTTAACAGCAGAACGGGAGGATTTTTCCCCAGCGCAACGATACCCCAAGAAGCAACTTAGGAGTTTGATGAGAGGGATAACATTTTGTTGATTTCTTCTAAATTCGTTCAAGGCAGAAGCGATGTCTGAATCCGGTAAGTCGTGCAACCTCTCAAGAAAGTTTTTTCCAGGGGATTCCAGTTTTCGATGGAGATCTTACGAGTTTTTCAACGAGTTTATACCGTATGTGCATAGACTTAGATAACGGGGATTTAGTGTGCTTTCAGACACTACGTATGGGCTCCGATATATGAAGTCAAAAGCCTCGAAAGCATTTATTAACGTTTACTGATAAATAACAATAATGGGGTGTCGAATCCGGTTACTTCCCTGGCTTCGTCAACGTATCACCCTAGAGCGGGGAACATAAATGCAATATGCGACCTATCAATATGCTGTAAAATTGATAGACAAAGTCAGGAAAAAGTTGTATTTGAGTCAAAGTTAACAATGCCTTATATGTCGGGTCTCATCTTTCTTGATCACAATAGCGTCGGTTCTCAAGCAATCGAGGTTATTGAAACGATAAAGAATTTTTTTGATTGCGGATCGCGCGTTTCAGCGTGGGAAGAGATGGGGAAAATACTCGATGTGGATAGCAATAAAATTTTTTTTAATTCAGGTGCCTCGGAAGGCAATACATGGATTTTTTTAAGCGTTTTGATGAGATCGCGGCAGAAACGAAAGAAGATCGTTGTAAGTCCGCTTGCACCTTATTCTATTTTAGAACCAGCATGGAAATTAAGAAAATTTGGGTATGAGATCGTGGAATTGGCGTTAACAGATAATGTGTCATCGATTTGGAATGTGCAGAACGCTTAATTGATCCTCATACAGTGCTTGTGGCTGTTTCATATGCTGATGGAGAGACGGGGATTATTCAACCGATTCAGGAATTAGCCACTATAAGTCACCGGAATGGAACTCAACTGCATTGCGATATGACTTATGCCTTAGGGAAGGAAGAGCTCCATCTCACGCGCCTTCAGGTCGACAGTGCATCATTTGAATCATGGTTTGTGCATGGACCGCCATCTACCGGAGCCATCTACTTGGCTAGACCTAGCAGGTGGCCGACTATTTATCGTGGGCCAGGTTTAGGGCGTGTTATGAGAGGGGACGTACCGTGGGATGACATACCGTGGGATGCGCAGTCGACCGCTCTTAATGGCGTTATTTTGGCGGGATTTGCAACAGCTTTGAAACTCATCCGAGAAAATAATCTCCAGCAAATCAGGCATATGGAGAAATTGCGTCATTACTGGGAGGAAAATTTGATGGAACATTGCCCGGAGTGCGTGATAGTGGGACGTCAGTGTCCACGGCTTTCCAATACAAACTGTGTGATAGTGCCAGATATTCCTATTGACGATTTGTGTACAAGATTACAGCAGTACGATTTCGGAAAGGGGAATGAATGGGTTGAAATGTATGAAGAAGAAGAATTTTATGGGAGTTCTCATGTTCTGAGGAGAATGGGTTTGGAAACAGAGGCTCATAAGTTACTTACCATTTCAGTGTCTTGCTATACAACGATGGAAGAAATTGAACAGTTTACAGCAGATTTTATTCAAGCGGTTTGGGATTATCGGGCACAGTACAAATTAAAGTCAAACCGAGAAGTGAAAGGTGATTAATGCGTTGTGCTATTGGAATAGCCAATCTGCCTTATTGTATCAGAGTTCGATCATTTAGAAAACAGGTTTAGGTATACATAATTTCGGGATTGAGTGTTTCCCAAAGAAGGGGGAAGAGATTTATTATTAGAGACCAGCGCTTTGACGAAAGATGATGACAGTAATTCGACCTTGTGGGTAACATCGAGTCAAGGTAAGCCATGCGTTGCAGAGGCGATCGGGCGAATCACAGTCTTTACATTTACCATCGGCCATGCATGGAGTTTGGAACCCTGGATGGCGCTGAGCATTGAGTGGTGCAATTCTGCGGAGGCGAGCTCGGGCGTCTGCCGGGGATTTAACAATTTTGTTGATACCAGCGACGAGGATGACATACCGAGGACCAAAAGCAATTGGAGCAATGCGATTGCCAACCATGTCGACCCAGTACAGGGAACCATCTGCGCTGATGGCGTTAATACCAGTTAAAAAGAGGTCAGCCGTCATTGCCTGACGACGAATTTCCCATTTTTGCGGTCGAGACATATTCGGCTGAAACCCATCGTAAAAGGCAACTCCAGGGCGTGTGGCTAAGCGTGCGAGGGAACCAGTGGAACGTAGAGACATTGAATCGCCATAACCAATACTAGCTGGCTGGATTTGGTCGACAAGAGTATCAATAGCTTGTCCAGCTTCCTCCGGGGTTGATACGAGTAGAGTCTGGAATCCATGTAATTGGAGGGAGGCAATTGTTTTGTCGAGAAGCTGTTCATCAAATGCGGTCGAATCCATAGTGTGCGAAAATATGAGTGTCGAATGTGGAAGGTCAGTAAGAAAGCATATTGGGCAATGTTGTAAAAACAAGGAAACAATGATCCATCTTAACTGATGATTGAAAGAAAAAATGCGAGAAAGAATTAGTCGAACTAAAAGTGAGTAAAAATGGGGTGTATTATCCTACAGACTGAAGAAGCGAAATACAGCTGACGAGGCAAATTGTCTAATGGGGAAGACAGGAAAAAATCATACTGTATCGCGTGATGGACTTCGAGCCGATTGAGACGAGGAGATGGGCGTTTCCCATTGAAGAAACAAAGGTTGCCGCTGTTTGACAAAATGATAAGAGAAGAGAAATGCCACAATATATAGTATGTAGCAAAATAAGCCATCCAATATTTTTCTTTCCAAGCGAAAAAAGTTATTGTAGAAAAGGCCTCCCCTGATTCAGAGATCAGAAGAAAATGGAATCTCTTTTAACAATTTTTCTTTTACCCAAGCCATGAAAAACACCGAAGACGACCTGTTGCCATTTGAATCAAACCAGCAGACCGTTCAGGCTTCAGCGGGGACTTCTGCTAAGCCTGTTGGAAGTGTCTCACAGCCTCATTTCCCTGTCCTCAAATTGCGGGATGGAGCAGACATTATTTTGCCTCCGAGAAAGAGTTTGCTAGGAGGATTGACATTTACGCGCCGTTTTTCTCGTTGTGAAAAGCATCCGTATGATGAAATCCGTTGGGAGCGGAGAGATGTGCGGATCATGGATTGGAAAACGGGTAAACCGATTTACGAGCGATGTGCCGTAGAAGTGCCAGCCCATTGGGATGACAATGCAGTGCGCATTACGGCAGATAAATATTTATTTGGTTCGACGCCTGGGACCCCGGAATATGAGGATAGTTTTCGACAGGTTTTTGACCGCATTGCCAATACGTATACAGTGTGGGGATGGGAAGAGGGATATTTTATTGACCAGGAAAATGCTAGCATTTTCAACGAAGAAATCAAAGCGCTTCTGGTGAAGCAGATCTGGGCGCCGAATTCTCCGGTTTGGTTCAATATCGGGCATTGGGAACAGTGGCGTTGGGGGCGTCCTGATTTACGAGAGGAATACTCAGGCCATGGTAACAAGGCTTACTATGCCAAGGGCGATAAGGAAAATTTAAAGACATTTACGGCTCAGTCAACTTATGAATTTCCGCAGTGTTCGGCATGTTTTCTGACTGAAGTAGGCGATAGCATGGAAGAAATCCTCGAACACTTAACTACGGAGGGACGTATTTTTGCCTCGGGGTCAGGTGTTGGCGTGAATATTTCGACTTTGCGTTCATCCAAGGAACCCATCAGTGGCAAGGGCAAATCCTCTGGCCCCATTTCGTTTGACCGTGGTTGGGATCGCATGGCTGGTGCAATCAAGTCGGGGGGCAAGACGCGGCGGGCGGCTCGCATGGTGTTAATGTTCTCCGACCATCCTGATATATTTGACTTTATTCGCGTCAAGAATCGTCAAGAAGACATTGCGAAGGTGATTCTTCGAGAACACAATGTCCATGTTGAATTGAGGCGATTAGCCGAGGCCAAGTTAAATGGGGGAACTCCTGCTGAGCGTGCTGCTGCTCGAGTTGTGTTGTCATTGCCTTTGACAACGGAGGAAAAATTTGATCCCCATATGGATGCCCTTTTGTATGGCGAGACTTTGTCGCATCAGAATGCCAACCACTCAGTCTCACTGAAAGGTGATTTTTGGAAAGCGTACGAGGGAAAGGGAAATACGTATACGCGATGGGTGACGAATCCTGCGCGTATTGACAAAACATTCCGGGCTGAAGAGCTACTCGAAGCTATGGCTCAGTCGATTTGGGACAATGGAGAGCCAGGGGTTCACAACAACGATATCATCAATCTCTGGAACCCGGTTAAGTCTCTGGGGGACATTACGACGTCAAATCCCTGTTCAGAATACGTTTTCCTGAACAACACGAGTTGTAACTTGTCGTCGTTCAACGCGTACAGATTCCTGCAGCGTGATGAATCGGGGCGCCCGATTTTTGACGGAGAAGCTTTAGTGCATGCTGCTCGGCTGGCGATGATATGTGCCGATTTGAATGTAGAACACGGCGGATTTCCCATTCCAGAAATTGCCGAAGGAACATATCGTTTCCGCACGACGGGGATAGGTTTTGCCAATGTCGGTGGTGCATTGATGGCTATTGGTGTTCCTTACGATTCGGACGAAGGACGTTGGATTGCCTCGCAACTATGCAGTTTGCTGACAGCAGCGTGCTGGAAGGCCTCGGCAGAAATGGGAGCAGAACTTGGACCATTCCTCGAATTTCCCTCAGTGAAAGGTGATTTGAAAGAAGTGTTGCGTTTGCATGCTGCTTCTCAGCGCGTGGCAGCGAATATTCGGCGGGTACGTTCTGCCAAAGACGCCGAAGAACTTGTGGGTGACGTGCTCAAGTCTGCTGGTAAACTACCCGAAGCACAGGGGGTTACAGGAGTATCGGCTTTGTATTCATATTTGCGCAGTTTCCTGGCTCCGGCACGGATGCGTGAAGATCGCACGTCTTGTGCGAATGGGCTTTGTGAATTAGCAACGAAGTTGTGGCGCGAAGTACTGGAAGGAGACGTTTACCGCAATGCATTTGTGTCTGTGATGGCTCCCACTGGCACGATTTCGGCACCATTGGGATGTTATGATGAGGGTACGACATCAATTGAACCCGATTATACTTTGGTGAAATGGAAACAGCTTGCTGGCGGTGGATCGTTGCGCATGTTCAACCGCTTGGCATTGGAGGGGCTGAAGTCTCTTGGGTATGATAATTGGCATGTGGCAGAGGCTGCGTTTGAGGTCGCGGGACTCGATGGACTGATGGCGGCCTGTGGCAATGACCTCGAACGTGCTGTTCTGCATTTAGCGGAAGACGCCAGTGGCTCTGATGCTGGGCCAGTGCGCGTGGCTTGGCGGCGCTTCAGTATTGGCATGAATGAAGCAGGAGCCGTTTCCCGTTGGCTGCGGAAGAGTCGAGAAAGTGTGGCTGCTCCAGATGCTGGCGCCGATGAATTGCTAGTCCGAGAAGGTGCATTGCATATTGAAGGAGTACGTTGGCTCGATGAGGAAGATTTAGCTGTTTTTGACTGCGCAGCTACGAATGGCAATGGTACTCGTGCTATCCGACCCGAAGGGCATTTACTAATGCTAGGGGCTTTGCAACCGTTCATTTCGGGTGCTTGCTCCAAAACAGTGAATTTGCCAGTAAGTGCTACGAAGGAAGACATCATGCATTGTTTGGTGAGGTCGCATGAATTAGGCGTCAAATGCATTGCTTTATTCCGAGCCGGATCTAAAGCTAATGCTGTATACGTGGTTGATACTCCTGAAACTCGCCGGTTTAAAGCCGAACACGTCTGGAATCAGTTAGTTGACGGAGGTAAAGAGGCTATTAATGAGATCATTGCCGAGGCCTCGAAACCGCGCCAAAAACGTTTGCCAGGACGTCGCTTGGGACAGACAGTAAAATTCTCTGTTGGCGGCCAATTGTCGGGGTACCTAACAGTGGGTGTGTATGCTGATGGCACTTGCGGTGAAGTATTTGGCCGCCTGGGACAGGTCGGGTCTTTCGCATCAGGTATGTTTGAGGCCTATTGCAAATTGTTGTCGACGGCACTACAATTTGGCGTACCGCTGAAAGAAGTTGTCAAAGGGTTTAGGAATTATTCGTTTGAGCCATCGGGATTCTGCCGTGTTGGGGATGCTGCCGAAGACGACACTTGTACTGAGATTCGTTCGTGTGCATCTGTGGTTGACTTAATTGCCAAGATTTTGGCGTGGTTATTCCCTGAGAGTCAGGACTACCGTTTGCGCGATGTGTTTGACGTTGTCAGCGTCAATGCGTTGGGACATACCCACGAAATTGAGATTTTGCCTCAACGAGTGATAATCAACGAACCGCAAACAGTAGAAACCAATACGACCTTTACGGGAGACACGGGACTCAACGGAGCTTCGATTTGTCCACAGTGCCATTCGTTGTCGTACGTTCAGGATGGTAAATGTAAAGTCTGCCGCTCCTGTGGGTACAAAGACGGTGGCTGTGGTGAATAAACGTTTTACTTGAAATTTGTTAGGGCACTCTCCTATTGGCAAAATGCTGATAGGGGAGTTTTTTTATGCTTGCGAGAAGGGGATGAATTAGTGTAGGTTGAGATAACATTTTCTGTTTTCCCTTTCGTGAAATCTGCAAACGACATCCGTAATAGTGACTGGCCGGAAGCCCAATGGGACCTTTCTGGAATTTTCTCTCATGATCGTGAATTGATTTATTTTCACGACTATTTTCTTAAATTTTTCCAATTTAAGCCGTTTAATCTAGTGCATGGAGCTCCGTTGTCGACCTGGAACAGCGGCCGCGTTTTGGCTCACCTGCTACGTAGTAATGAGGAAATTGAATTGTGCATCAAAGCATGGCAGGAACGCAGAGTCGGGATGGATCTTACTTTTTCCAACCCTTATATTACTGAAGAGCATTTGAAGGAAACTTTGTGTAATTCCTTATTGGAGGTGGCTGAGCGAGTTAATCCTACGGGGCTCAATGGGGTTATTATGGCGTCTGACTTGTTGTATCGTCATGTCAAAGAACGATTCCCCAAACTGAAGACTGTATCATCTATTTTGAAAGTGTCGATGGAGCGAGGACAAGGTAAACTCGATTATTATCTTCGCCTGGCGGATCTCTATGACAAAGTGATGATCCATCCCAATGACAATACGAACTATAAGTTGTTGGAGAAGCTGGAGGATAAAAATAAATTCGAATTGATCGTTAATGAAAATTGTGCTCGCGATTGCGTGTTGCGTCGCAAACACTACGATTCGTTGTCTAGAACTGCCTTGAATTTCCTTGGTTACACTGATCGATTCGATGATCTCAGAAAAAAGAATGCGTGTGGGCGTATCGACATCCTTTTAGGACAAGGTGGTCAATGCACAACCCAGTTGAATCGGCAAGAGATGAGGACCTTGTATGATCTAGGGTTTAGACGATTCAAAGTGCAAGGTCGAGGATTACACAACTCAGGAGGTGGAATCATGGATATGCTTCGTCTGATGTTCAATGAAGATGAAAGCACGGATGTCGTCAAAGTCCGTTTCCTGGAATCGATGAGAAACATTATGTAAACCAGTTGACAATTTTTAGGGATATGAATACGAAAGCCTCAAAGAAAGAACAGGATTCTAGCAAGGCTGGGAATTCGGGGAAGAATGCCGTTACCAGCGGACAGACACCGAAATTGGAAAATCTGACGTATCTTTACCGGAACGAGATGCCGTTGGCTGTATGGAACATCGGAGGTGTATTCCGGTGGGAAAAATTGTGCCATGCATTATTAGGCGTAGCTCAGTTAACGCGTTCTCCGCAGGTTCCGCGTTTGCCAGAGTTTAGCGGATGCCCTCCATGCATTTGGGGATTAGAGGCCTATCGTTTTGACCCGTTGATGGCTCCCGGTAAAATCAAGGATACGATCGAGAAATTTGCCAAAGAGAGATCAGGGGTGTTTCTCTATTTTGACAATCCTTATTTGCGAGAAAGCGACATGCAGGATTTGATGGGCAACCACATGATTCAGCTGTTGACGGAAAATAATCCGTACCGACTGAATGGTGTCTATGTCGCTTCGCATTTGTTGGCCAAACAGTTGAAATCGCGGTATCCTGGATTGCGATTACGGTTGGCGTTCAATTATCATTGCCAGCAACAAGAGCGTACGGCAGCCTATTATAATGAGTTGGCTGTCCGTTGGGATCGCATTGCTATTGATCCGCGCGACAGCATCAAACCAGAATTGATGGCGGAGTTAAAGGATAAGAAAAAGTTTGAGATTACCGTCAATGATTTAGACTACAGCGATAATGAGTATAGGATGAGGGATTTGGAACTCTTGAGTAGTATACGGCGTGAACCCCTGAATGTCTATTATTTGTCAGAACGAGAGAAGTTACTGAAGAAGATGGGAATCAACAAACCGGATGTGCCCGATGGTAGACGTTGTTTGTCATTGAGTCTTGTAGAGGTGAAAACTTTGTACGACATGGGATTTCGTAATTTCCGCATTCAAGCAGAGAGTCTAAGTAATGAATTGACCTTAGCGCATTTTGCAGTCAAGCAGATGTTGTCTTCAGACCCAGGGACGGAAAATAAGTTAGCAGTATTGATGACAACATTGCTGATTCATCGTGAACCTTCTGCAGCTGAATTACCAACTGGAATGAGTAAGTACATCATCCGCAAATTCGAATGAAAATGGCGAGCCTATTAAAATCGATAGCTGGTTTATGAATAAATTTGGGCGTAAGCGGGCGATTGATGTTTGGTCGATCGGAATCCTAGCGCTTGCGCTGGGATTTCAAGTTGCTCAGGGTGGTGATGATACGCTTGATTTATCAGTAATGATGCAGCCGGCGGATCCCAAACAGTTTATTCATGACGACCAATATTTTAACTGGTGCCACTCGATCGTCCGAGACAGTGCAGGTAGGTACCATCTTTTTTATGCAAGATGGCCTAAATCTTTGACATTTAATGCATGGTTGACTCATTCCGAGATAGCCCATGCAATATCTGATCATTTGACTGGACCATATACAGGATCTAAAACGATCTTGCGGGGGAGGGGAGAAGGTTGGGACGCCATAACGGCTCACAATGTACAGGTTAATCGGTTTGGAGATCGTTATTACATGTACTATATTGGCACCAATTCGGGAGATAAGAGATTAACAGAAGAACAATTGCAGAATATTGCCCAGAAGGGATATTCTCATCCTCAATGGGACTTACTGCGTTCTCGACAGAGGGTTGGTGTAGCTGTAGCCGATTCGTTGAATGCTCGTTGGCAACGTTCTGAGCATCCTTTGATAGAACCAGGTGGCACCATTAAAACCATTACAACGAATCCTTCCGTTTGTCAGGGAAGGGACAACCGATTCTATTTGATTGTTAAAGGCGATGACGTACGCGTGAAAAAGGGGAGACGCTTAATCCAGGCTATTAGCGTATCGGAGAAACCGGATGGTGACTTCAAAATAGAACCTCAGCCTGCCTTTTCCGATATATCTACGGAAGACGTATGCATCTGGTTCGATAAGGAACGAGACCGTTATTATGCTCTCTTCCATGCATTTGGACGAGATTTTATTGGTATGATTACGTCGGAAGACGGTATCCATTGGCAAAAAGCACGTCATTTTCAGGTCTGTAAAAAAGAAATACCCCTTTGTGATGGTACAGTGATGAAAATTGACAGAATGGAACGCCCTTACGTTTACCTGGAAAACGACCAGGTAAGGATGGTCTCTTTTGCTGTCAAAAAAGCAAATGACTCATTTATTGTTTTGTTTGAATGTAAATCTGCTAAATAATATGATTGTTGTGAAAGTTTAACAGAAGATGAAAATCGAACATGTTGGCATGTATGTCCTGGATCTTGAAGGGGCGAAGAATTTCTTTATACGGTATTTTGATGCCGTGTCTCATGATCTGTACTACAATAAGCATACTGGATTTAAGTCTTATTTTTTGTCTTTTGGCGATGGCTCTCGATTGGAAATTATGACCCGACCTGGCCTTGTTAATGGGGAACCTAATCATTTGCGTTGTGGTTATATTCATATAGCAATTAGCGTAGGTAGTAAGGACAGAGTTAATTTGATAACTAATCAATTACATAATGACGGGTATGAGATTGTTAGTGGACCGAGAACTACGGGAGATGGATGTTACGAGAGTTGTGTTGTTGGGCCAGGAAATAATTTGATAGAAATTACTGTATGAGATTTGAGTATTTAATTTCTCTATCTTTGTATTGATTTCTTCTATGATCAATTTAATTTGTTAGTTGGGCATTAGAAAAGAGCTGGGATACTGGAAATGGACTTAGTTATCGATGCCAAAGGTTGTAAAAAGGTTTTACTATCCGTTTCCCTCTCTCCTGACAGGAAAAATCTTACCGCGGCTTGGCTCTGAGAATTGGAATCTATTACATTCAGCCTTACTCCTCCTTCATCTAAGATGAGTAATTTCAACATGCGACTTAGCAACATGCAGACTGGATTACTCAATGGATGCCCCGTTTTTCTAACCGACCCTTCGGGGGGCTCCTCCCTGCAAGTAACCAAAGATGCGGAATTCAATGTAGTACCGCGACAGCCGTGTGAAGATGAATTTCAATTCGTTCGAATTTGAGATCGACATCCAATGACGCCGGAATTTGAAGAAATTGTCAATTGGTTTGAGCTTGACTATTAGTTGATTCCGGATTGTAGTTAGCACCGGAACGCTATGACATTGAATGACATTGTGAATAAAGCGTGGAATCATTTCCACAATGTGCGAAATGAAACGTATGTGGTTTCAGACTCTATACCCGTGTTGTGGGTAGGAGACATGGTAGGGTATTTTCAGTCTGCTCGTCGGATTGTTACCTTGGGGATCAGCCCGAGTCGTCGCGATTTTGGAGCAAATGGCGTGGTAGGTTCGGACATCGTGGAAGAACTGAAGAAGCATGAAGGGTTATCTGCGGATGAATATTCGAGATACTGTGCTCACATGAATGATTATTTCGTGCGTGGTGGAATGACTGGTTTCCGCTATGTAGGGTTTCAACGAGTTCTGGATCTAGTTGATGCTTCGTACGGTACTCAGGGTGCTTCTCATCAAGTTCTGCATCTTAACATGGAGACCCCTGTAGCTACTGCGCCGTCGTGGTCGAAGCTGAAGAAGAGGGAGCGAGAGCTTCTTGCTCCTATGGGACATGAATTGTGCTTGGACATGTTGCATTTTTTGGATCCGTCGCTGGTGTTGATGTCGACATCAGTTAACTATTTGGCCTCGAGCTCTCTAGGCGAAACGGAGTGTATGGGTGAATATGCTTGGGGTGCCGAATATCAATTGAAGGCAGTACCAAACGCACGAGTATTAAATATCAAATTTTCAGCAGGGCATATTTGCCAAGTGAGTTCTCAGGAATTGGAACAACTTGCTGAATATCTGTAACTTCGCCATTTTAATTTCCACAAGAAACAGTCAGTGTTTAGAAAAACTTTCGGGAACATTGGCTGTTTCTTGGAATTATGTTTTCTCGCCTAAGCAATAATTTGAACATCGCTACCGTGATCGCGCGATTTGGTAACGACGATTTGTTTGTCGATTCTCTCTTTGAGTTCGTTGACATGCGAGATGATACCGACGAGACGATTACCTTCCGTCAATTCTGACAGAGCTTTGATAGCCTGACGGAGAGATTCTTCATCGAGCGACCCAAATCCTTCATCGACGAACATGGTATCGAGGCGAACGCCTCCGGCAGAGGATTGAATTTCATCTGATAGACCTAGCGCGAGCGAGAGTGAAGCTTTGAAGGATTCGCCACCTGAAAGCGTTTTAACATCTCGTTCGGAACCGTTATAGTGGTCGATGACATTCAATTCCAGGCCACTCTGGGATCGTAGGTTGTCGCTGACATTACGGCGTTTGAGTTCATATTGTCCTCCAGACATGATCATCAGACGTACATTGGCACGTTCTATGATACGTTCAAAGAACGTGGATTGAACGTATGTTTCGAGAGAGAGGCGGCTTTGGCCGGTGAGATTACCATTGAGGGTGTCAGACAGCTGTTTGAAACAGACTGTTCTTTGTTCCCACTGAACGATCTCCTTGGATTGCTGATTAATATTATGGAGCATGTTCTCGTTGTTGGAGATTCTGCTGTAGAGGGTTTGAGATTGCTTTGTGAGGTCGTCTAGTTCTTGCGAAAGAAGTTTTCGAGAATCACGAAGTTCTCGATCACGTGCAATCCAATTTTCTTGAGTTAACTGATTATTTAACTCCTTGAGTTTGCCATTGAGTTCGTTGACATTATTTTCATACATCCGCACCTCTTTTTCGGAATCTTGGAATTTTCTCTGGAAATCTTCAATTTGCCGTTCTTGAGACTGAATATGTTGGATAGCTTGTTTTTTCGTTGGGAATTCGAGTTTTGTCGAGATGACATTTCGTGTTGATTGTTGCCCTTCTTGTTTGATTTGGCTATCAATAAGGGATTGTTCCAACTGTTTGATATATTGTTCGTATTGTTTTAGTTGATCTTCGTAATGAGGGATTAATTGATCGAGCTCTTGTTTACATTTGATATTGGACTCCTCAATCTTAATCTTCGAAACAACAAATTTTAATTTTTCTTGATGTTCTGCCAATAAAGCAGATATCTGATTGGGAGCCTGGTCGAGAGAACAGTTAGGAAGGAGTTGGGCTAGTTCTTCTGTGAGGGTTTGCCTCATACTAATGCAAGCGCCTTGGATTTTTTGGGCTTCTTGGCTAGCTGCATTCATGGCAATTTCAGCTGTTTCTGCTACTTTGCGAGCTTGCTTAAGAGCATCTTCTGTAGGAGCTTCAGCTGATTTTTGCGTCGGGTTGGGGTGTTCGATTGAACCACAGACAGGACATGGTTGATTGGGCTTCAATGTGGCTGCTAAGATACCTGCTTGTTCATCTAGGAATGCCGTATTCTTGGCCTCATAATCCTGCCTGAGTTTTTTCGCTTTGTCTCGGCAAATCTTATACTTTTCTTGGACTTGCGTGTATTGTTCTTGCTGTCTTTGGTAGTTATTTAATTTTAGATTTAACGCTTTTAGAGATGTGAGATTACGTTCTATCTGTTCTTTTTGGTGTCTAAATTGTTCAAGTTGGACACCAGTTTGTTCGAGTTGAGATCGTTTCTTTTGGGCAAGTTCAAGTTTTTTTTGAGTTTCGCCGTGCAGATGAATATTATTTTTGAGATTATTTTGGATTTTGGAAATTTGATCTTGGAGTTTTTTGAGGTTCTGATCGATTTCTTCTTGTTGATCGTAATTGGGTAATTCGTCTTTGAGCTTGATAAGTTTCTGACGGAGGTGATCAAATTCAGTTTTTTGGTTTTGGAAAGTTTGCAATTGAGCCTTAGCCGTCTCCAGTAGTTGGTTGGTTTTTAGAAGTTCTTCTTGAGCTTTTTGTTGATTTTGCAGGGCCTTTTTTTGTTGTTCTACTTTGCCTAAGTTTGTATTGACCTGACCGAGTTGTGTATTGATATCTTTCAGTTTGAGTTGCAAATTTTCATTTTCGACACGATCTTGCTCGATGATATGCTGAATGAGTTCGACTATGTCATTTGTTAGCACATCATCTTCTTGTTGAGCTTTTGCGAGATTGTTACTGAGGATATTGTCTTGATTAGGCTGTACTGTTTTGAGGTATTGGCGAAAGCTGTTGCGTTCTTTACTTAGTTTGCGTTCGCAGTTTAAAGCTTGTTCTTTTAATTGATCTTGGAGAGCTTTATAGTAGTCTGTATTGAACAATTTGCGGAATATTTTTTGTCGAGTGGCAGTATCGGCAAATAACAGATTCAAGAAATCTCCTTGAGCAATCATGGCGATCTGGGAAAACTGATTGCGATCAAGTCCAAGGATTTCCTGTATTTTTTTATCGACTTCCTTGATTTTGGTCAATGGAGAGCGTCCGGGTATGATGAGTGAGACTCCGGCATTTTTGCAAGTCGTGCCATTGCCTTTTGATGATGGTTTTTCATAAGGAGGGTTACGCGTAATGCTATAATTGATGCCATTGCAAGAGAATTTTAGAGTGACTTCCGTTGGGGTCTGGGGAGAGGCGTATTGGGATCGCATCATGTTGGGATGCCGATCGTTTCCACTGGCTTCTCCAAAAAGGGCGAATGTGATAGCATCGAAGATAGTTGTTTTACCTGCACCGGTATCGCCGGTGATCAAATAGAGCCCATGGGTACCCAGACGGTCGAGGTCGATTTCTGTTCTATCGGCATAAGGGCCAAACGCCGAAATAGTTAAATGTAAAGGTCTCATTGTTGCGTATTTCCCCAGATTTGTTCAATAAGTTCCTTGATCAAGCTCGTTTGTTCGTCAGTGAGGGCTTTACCTCCATTTTGTTGTTGGAAAAATTCGGAGACTAGTTGCAATGGTGTTTTCTTTTCTGAGGTATTGATTATTAAATTGTTGCGATTTCTTGTTTTCTGATTGTCATAGGTAACTTGCATGAGATTAGGGTAAATTGTCCTCAGTTTACTCATTACTTCTAGGATTTCTTGTTCATCGGTCAAAGTGATGGCCAAATAGTCATCTGTAGTCGTGTCCTTGTAGTTCTTTTTGTTGGTTAGTTCTTCATAGGAACCTCGGAGTGTCCTCAAATCATGTTTAGGGGTGAGAGGTATTGTTCTGATGGATACATTACCTTTGGGGCCCAATTCGACGATAGGAATGGATTTAGATTGTTGGGCTTCAAAAAATGAATATTTGAGCGGAGACCCACAATAACGGATGAAAGGTTTCCCGATGTACTGAGGTGAGTGAAGATGCCCTAGAGCAACATAATCAAATATTTCGAATACGTTAGCGTCGACATTATCAGCGTCTCCTACGGAGAGGTCTTCTGAATCGGTACGACTAGCTCCTGTGACGAACTGATGGGCCAGGAGCACATTACGTTGGCTTGTATCCACATTCATTTTTTCAATAATAAATCTCAGAGCATCAGTGTGAGAATCGAATGTTGTTTCAAAAAAATGCTGGATATGGATGGGTTTGACAAATGGCATCAAATGAAAATGTACAGGACCATATTCATCTTCTAATGAGACGGATGAGATAGTACCATCGAAGGGTGGCGAGATATGAATGCCGCTGGAGTTCATCAGTGTGGAACCGAAGGCTAAGCGTTCGGCAGAGTCGTGATTACCGCTGATGATCATGACGTGTAATTGGCGTTTGGCTAGTTCGCGCAAGAACCAATCAAACAATTGAATAGCTTCAACAGAGGGTATGGATTTATCGTAAATGTCGCCGGCTAAGGCAATGACAGATGGGCATTCCTGGTCGATGATATTGAGGATGTGAGCTAGGATGTATTTCTGATCTTCTAACAAGTTGTACTCATTGAGTCGTTTGCCGAGATGTAGATCAGATAAGTGTGCTATTTTCATAGAGGAGAGAAGAGTTTAAAAGGCAAAGTCTTTACCTGCGTTTGGATCCTCAACTTGTTGCTGGATGAGTACTTCTGCCTGTTCGTGTACAGCAATGCCTTCCACTCGAACGGCTTTTTCTGGACAAGCAAATTCACAAGCGCCGCAACCAATACAGTATGTTGCGGACAACTGAGGTACACGGATATCCCATTTGGAGTCTTCCATGTGGAGGGCAGATACGCTACAAGTGTTCACACAATCTGCACAACCAATACATTTTTTCGTGTCGATTTCCACGCGGAATTGGTCGCCTGAATTGGTAGGAATATAACTGATTGCTTTGACCGGGCAGGCGGGAGCACATTCGCCACAATTGGTACAACTGTCAGGATCCCAGATGGGCTGTTGGAGCTTTACCATATCGAGGGCTTTTGTTGGACAGTGCTCAGAACAGGCGCCACAGTCTGTTTTATCGCGAGCGGCAATACAAGAGGTCTGGTCAAAGACGGCTCGTGCGATTCGAGTATGCTTTTTCTCGGCTAAATCAATAGGTTGAATAGCACCGGCTGGGCATGCCATCGAGCAAGCGTTGCAGTCAAAATTACAGAAACCTTCGGAGAAATCCAAATGTGGCTTGAAGATATGGGACCAACCATAATCAAGATACGAGGGACGAAGACATTGAGTTGGACAGGCTTCCAGACACAGATGGCAAGCTGTGCAACGGCTAATGAAATGGTCAATACTTTGGCTACCGGGAGGCGAAATGGCGTACTTGGAATACGACGAAGAGGTTGTCGTTTGTCCTGGTGGCGTGATCGAAGCCGTCAGCCCTGTGAGTGTCACTCCCATGAAAGTACGTCGACTGAATGAAGGGAGCAAGTGATCGACATGTACCTGAGTTTGGGATGGAGTTGCTTGTCTGGATGAGAGTGCGTCTGTTTGTTGCCCTTTAGGGGCAGGTTGTTGAGTGTTCTTGGAAGGTTTGTTGGATTGATGGAATTCCGGATCTTTCTTCTTCCAGGCGAAACGGTAACGGATGCCATGCTCCTGACAAACGGAGACACAATCAAAACAATTGATACAGCGACTATGGTCGATAATACTGTGTTTCAGGTCGATACATTGGGATTTGCAGGATTTCATGCAGGCGGCACATTTAACACAGGCCGATTTGTCGATTTCCAATTTGAAAAGCGAAAAACGAGACAATAAACCTAAAAAGGTTCCAACAGGACAGATCGTGTTACAGTACAGTCGACCACGGGAAATGGCCAACACGCAGATGCTTACCAACAAAATTACTGCGGGGATAGTTGCCCACCCTAGCACTACCCAACGAGAGGGAATGGTGTACAGAGAGTCGTTCCAATCGACGATCATGTTATTACCTTCTACAATGAGTGGGCGCACAATAAGGCTGATCATACGGCCGAACTGGCTATAAGGATCTAACCACATAATCAGACTACCCACACCGGTGATCATCGATAAAATGACAAGAGCAAGAATAATGCCGCGAACCCAACGAACTGGCGGTTCATAGCGAAAAAAGCGTTTAGGCGATTTTTGAGTGCGGAATAATTTTGATAACCTGATGAGGAGATCTTGAAAAATTCCTAATGGACAGAGAAAAGAGCAATAAACCCGGCCCAAGACAAGAGTTGCGACTAGAAGGAATGCCAGGATGATGCCCGCGGGAATCAATATTCCAGATAGAGCCCCATTCAATGCTGGTATCAATTGAAAGCTAGCCAAGTTACGCCCCCATGAATCGGGAAAAAGTTGATAGATGTCTGTAAAGGCCAATAAAAACAAGATAAAGACGATAGAGGCGCAGACAATTCTCAAAACTCGGAGTGGATGAAGAGCCATGTGTGGCGAACTTGGGCGTCTACGTTTGTGTAATTGAGAAGGAGCATTCATGAGGAAATAGATAGGAAAAGTAGAAACGATTGAAAAGAAATTCCCTCCCGCTGATGTTGATTTATATGAATCCCAGCGGAAGGGATGAACCTAGGAAATGAGTGTAACTCAGGCAGTTGTTATCCTAGATAGAACAGAACTGTTAGGCCAATTTGATGCGCTTGATATTAAGAGAATTAAGATCGCAATGTCCATGGCCAGCAGCATCAGCTAATTCGATATGTTTGATGTCTTTAGGCTTGTGACCGAGGATCATGGCGCCTGCAGCGTCACAAGCTACTGGATCCCGAGAAACAATGAGCGTTTGGGTAGACAACAAGTCTGATTTGTCTTTCCCTTTAGGGCCATTTCTCAACATGGGTGAATAAGCATCGAGGATGTTAAGATCTGGCTTACGCAGGAGGACTCCATCGCAAATACATTGTTGGAGGTCATTACTGTGGAAAGCGCCACGATCCCAGACGATTCCCATGACATTCTTCAAACACCCCGTCATTACAGCGCCTCCGTGATGTTTGAGGATAGGCATATTGATGTAAACATCAGAATCAGCGATGAGCCGGTGGATTTTGGCATGTTTGAGACGAACTGCATTCGGTATCTCTTTATCAATGTACAGGCTTTTATCATGAGCTTCTGCCATGTGTCCCCCCGCTTTTTCAACAGCGGCTTGGATGCCACTGTTGACATAGGAGCGCTTCCAGGCATCGCAAGTATGGTCGAAAACGTTTACTTCTTTGGCGCCTGCTTTGAGACACAATTCTACCATGTGCCCAACGAGATCTGGATGCGTGTTGGCTGCAAGTTCGGCTGGCTTATCCCATGCGGCATTGGGTTTGAGCACAACCGTTTGACCAGGTTTGACGAAGGCTTCAATTCCGCCTAATGCAGCTAGAGCCGCATCGAGCATGGCGATTCGGTTAGAACCACGGACCGCAACGAGGTCAGGTTTTTCTCCCTTGGCAGATTTGCTAGACGAAGGAAGTTGGTCGGCTGCAAATAACCCGCCTAAATCAACAAGCGAAAAAGCGGCACCAATAGCAAATCCTTTTTTCAGGAATTCTCTACGTTGTAAATCTGTATCCATAAATGAGTCGAGTTAAGAATTGATGGCATACAAGGAAGCAGCACTCTCCCTTGTTATATTGTTCTCAATATAACATTTGATGAGAAGAAACAAGCATTTATCAAGCCAGTTTCCCACAGGAAATTGCCGAGAAAGATCGGTATTGAATAACTGAATTGTTAGAATAACAAAAATGAAATGTAAAGGGGAATAGAGCTGAAAACTCGTTTTATTTCTTTGGCTGAGAGTAAGAATTTCTTGCAGATTACCTGGCCCCTGACAATTTGTTTTTCAGGCTCGCACGTGATCGGTTGAAGATTGAGGCCTGTTTCGATTTTCTGCGCGGCCTCGAGTTCTTTTTGTTCGCGAAAAACTTTGCAAGGCGTGTAGAAATACCCCAAGAGAAAGTTTTCACAAAAGTTTACTGAATACTAATGATTGGAAGCGGGGTAGTTGCGTCTTGTTAAAAAATATTTTTCTGAGTTGGGATGAACTATTGCAGTAAGGTGGCTCGGATTTGGCGAAAGAAGAGGATAGTACTTGCAATACTAGACATACCCGTAGGGATTGCGAGTCTCAAGTAGTCAGAGTTTTCTTGAGGGGTGAGAAAGGCTAGAAAACTGTTCAGGTTACCGGAGATTACTAAGTCGAGAGGAAAGGCTGGAAACAGTATGGGAAACAGGGCTGCAGGTAGGAAGAATTTTAGCAAAAGGGAGATGAGAGGTTCCTGGGGAGGTGTTTTGATTTTCCTATTGATGAAGAAAAGCCACGGAAAATAGACACAGGCTGAGATGATACAGCCAAAGACGTAGTTGATGAACAACGAGGAGATGAAATCGAAGATATAGAAGGTTGGAATAGGAGAGATAATAAAAGAGCCAATCGCATAGGTAAACGGGAAATAGAAGAACGCACATTTGTTTATTTTCAAAGAGTTTATAGGCGAAGGAGAGTCGCGGCGGTCTGAGTTCTTCATGTTCGGTATATGGCAAAGGTGATGAAATTTCAGCAAAGAATCAAAAATGATACTTATAATTGGGAATGAGCGAGGCAACCTGGACAATTTCGTACAAAGTGTCCGGGGAACATTTCGACCATTTCCGGAATGCGGTCGACGAGACAGAGAGCGGAATTCCCGAGAGTATTACGATGACGAAATGAGCACCCGACGGGCGGGCTTAACAGATTAGGAGGGAGCCCTGGAATGGTGTTGAGTGGCGTACCTTTAGGCTGCATGGCAGGGATGGAATGCAACAAAGCACGAGTGTAGGCATGTAAAGGACGGCGAAAAATCTCATGAGCTGGAGCGCTTTCAACAATGCTACCAGCGTACATGACATTGATGCGGTCTGCATATTGAGCGACGAGCCCTAAGTCGTGCGTGATCAGGATGACAGCAGTACCCAGTTCCTTTTGGCGTTGTTTGATGAGGTCGAGTACCTGTTTTTGGACGGTGACATCGAGAGCTGTTGTCGGTTCGTCGGCAATGAGAATTTGAGGATGTGCGACGAGGGCCATAGCGATCATAACGCGCTGTCGCATGCCGCCAGAGAATTCGTGAGGATAGGAACGGGCCCGATTGGCGGGATCAGGGATGCCGACTCGTTCGAGTTCTTCGATAGCTCGAGAATAGGCTTGTTTTGTGGAAAGAGCTTCGTGAATGACGAGAGGTTCCGCTACTTGGTCGCCTATGCAGAGGTAGGGATTCAACGAAGTCATGGGATCTTGAAAGATCATGGAGATGCGTTTGCCGCGAATGCGGCGCATATCTTTTTCGGAGCATTGCAAAAGGTCGATTCCCTCGAAGAACGCAAGGCCGGATTCGAACTGAGCAGGAGGCATACGAAGCAGGCGCATGAGAGAATAACAGGTGACGGATTTGCCAGAGCCAGATTCTCCGACAATCCCAAGGGTTTCACCAGCATCCAGCGAAAACGATACATCTTCGACTGCATGAACGACACCAGCTCGAGTATGGAACCGAGTCGTCAAATGTTGGACATTCAACAACATGGCGAATCAATTGAGGTTCCTAATGCGCGAACGTGGCGAGAATATCACGGGGATGCCCGGCACTGGAAATTGTTGGCGAATGGCGTTGCGTAGGTATTGTGCGTAACTATCTGTCAGTAGTTTTTTGTCATTGACGAACAAGATATATTTGGGAACAGGGATGAGAGAATAATTAGGATCCACAGCGGCTGTGGCATAGTAGAGACGCAGACGTTTACCAGTTGATTGAACGATACCGGGGGGATTGGTCTCGATGGCTTCTTGGAGGATTTTGTTAAGTCGACTGGTGCCAGGATAATGAGAGGCTGCTTTGCGAATAGCGTTGATTTGGCGGAAGATATCATTGATGCCTATACCTTCACGTGCGGATGCTGTAACAAAAGGGATTCCATTGAGGAAGAAGAGGTTTTCTCGGAGGTGTTCTTGGACTTCTTTACGGCGAGCCTTGAGCGGCGCATTGGGGTGGAATAGATCAAATTTGTTGGCGACGACGAGGCAGGGTTTACCTTCTTCTGCGATCATACCGGCGATACGGCGATCTTGTTGAGTGACCCCCTGATCGATATCGATGATGAGAAGACAAATGTCTGACCGGCGGATTGCTTTTTCACTGCGCATAGCAGAGAAGACCTCGACTGAGGTATCGCGGCGTGATCGAGGGCGCATGCCTGCGGTATCGATGAGGATGTAGTCTTGGCCAGAATACGAATATGGGATGTCGATGGCATCGCGCGTGGTGCCGGCAATTTCAGAAACAATGGTACGTTTGTCATTGAGGATAGCATTGACCATTGAAGATTTACCAGCATTGGGGCGGCCGATCAGGGCAATGCGCAGAGGCCGATTGGAAGCCGCTTCATTATCAGAATCAGTTTGCGACTCTGTTTGAAGCGGTGCGCCAAGGACGGCCAGCTGATCGTCTAGCAATTTGGCGAATTCTGTAAATCCGCGTCCATGGGCAGCAGAAATAAAAACGTGAGTATCAAATCCCAGCGCTGAGAATTCCCCTATGTTGAGTTCTTGAGTATCGTGGTCTGCCTTATTAAGTACCATGATGACGGGAACTTGAGCGCGGCGGAGGCGGGAGGCAATGGACAAATCAATTGGGGTGAGGTGGTCACGACTATCGAGGACAAACAGGATCAGATCAGCAGTTTGCATGGCAAGGTCGGCTTCAGCGGCGACGATATCCGTGAAGTTGTCGTTGAGGGTGGCGCCAATACCCCCAGTATCGATCAATGAACAAGCGTGCCGCGTGATCTCGCAGGGGGCGGCGAGGCGATCTCGGGTGACTCCTGGTTCGTCGTGGACGATGGCGATGCGTCTACCGACCATTCGGTTGAAAATAGCTGACTTACCAACATTGGGACGTCCGACAATGGCAATGGTAGGGATGCGACTCATGATTGTTAGCATGCCCCGAGTTATGCCGAAGGAAAAGACTTTTTTTGCAAGTCGGGCGTCAGCCGCGGGTTAATGCCTTTTTGTGGAGGAACCATGCGACGACAATGCTGGCAACATTAGGCATCCACAATAAGATGTAGGGCGTAGGACCGGCCGTTTTGCGAGAGAGATCGGCAAATACGAGAGCAACGAAGTACAGGGCAGCGATGAGGATACCTAGCACAAACCCAGCAGAGGTGTCTCGGCGTCGGGCGTTGATAGCTAGGGGGACGCCCATGAGAGCAAAGACAATGCAGGCTATGGAGAATGAAGCACGGCGTGGTAATTCGGTCGCGAATTCGATCTTTTGCTCGTCGTTGAGATAACCAGGAGTGGCGAGAGCCTGGCCAATTTCGTCATTGGTGAAACGGTTGGCTCTGATTTTGCGAGCGTGGATTTTGCGGACTTGGAGCCGCCAAGGCATGCGTTCAACGATCATGCTTCGTTGCTTACCATCTGGCTGAGTGATGTCGATGAAGGTGTTGTGAAGGTCAAAATGGAGGATTCCGGCGGGTTCGTCGAAAGAGACGTCAACTTTTTCGGCATGCATGGCTTTGGTCTCTCCCGTAACAGGATCGTTCTGATAGATGTGCATACCAAAGATGGTATCGCCACGGCGGCGGTCAATGTAGATTTCCTGGTCGTCAAATTTAGTGATGGGTTGGCCTTCTCGGAGGAGGCTTTTGGGATCGATTGACGCAGCTTTGACGATGAGTTCGGTGATTGCTTGTTTTGCTTTTGGAGCAATCTCGATATTTACCCAGTAACAGAATCCGGAGAGGAGGCAACCGATGACGAGGGCGGGCATACTGAGCCGGATGAGGCTGAGGCCAGCCATGCGCATTGAGGTGAGCTCGTTGTCTGCCGCCAGACGACCGTAAACGAGGAGGACTGCCGTTAAAAATCCCCAAGGAATCGAGAACATGAGAGAGAATGGAATCACCTGAAAGATGAATTCAACAACGACGCTGGCAGGGGCGCCACTGTCGAGCAAGAGAGGGCGTAGTTCTTTAAAGAGGTTTCCCAGCAAGAGCAACGCACTGAGGGCCATAACTCCGATCGCGGTAACGAGCAGAATTTGTCGAGCGATGTAACGATCTAATATTGTCATGGCGCTGAAGTGTTGCTCTGCCGGGACTTGTGAATATGGTTGATTTTACGATTCTTTGAGGAGATCGTACCCGTCCTTGCGATCTTTGATCGTCCAACCTTTTTCTGAAATTTGGAGACGCAAGGTATCAGCCGTGGTCCAGTCGCGAGCTTGTTTAGCTTGCCAGCGTTGTTCGGCTAGGGCCTTGACGTCGTCCGGAGCGTCTTGTGAGGCTTCTTCTCGAGCAACTGGAGTGATACCGAAAGCTTCGAGAATGAAGTGAAAGGCACATCTGGTTTCGTAGGCTTGAGTGGAGTCTAGAGTTTCGGGTTGAATGCGTTTGATGGCAGTGAAAACGTGGCCGAGAGCTTCTGGAGTATTGAGGTCGTTATTGAGGCTTTCCCAGGCGGGAGCGAATTCGCCGAGAGACGGCATGATCTTCCGGAAGTTGTTGTAGGACGGCAACGCCTTATTGCCAGATTGATCAGCTAGACGCTTGTCGAACCGTGCCAGGCGTGCAAGTGCAACACGGGCATCGTTGAGCGAATCGAGCGTGAAATTCAACGGACGACGATAGTAACCACCAGCCAGGACATAGCGGACAGCTTCTGGGGAATGTCCCATGCGAGCCAAATCATCCAGAGTGTACATATTCCCCAAAGATTTAGACATTTTACCACCGTTTACGAGGAGGTGGGTAATGTGGAACCAATGATGCGCGAAGTCTCCGCCATAGGCACAACGAGATTGGGCAATTTCATTTTCATGGTGGGGAAAGACAAGGTCGATTCCACCAGAATGCAAATCAAAATCTGTGCCAAAGTATTTATTGATCATGGCTGAACATTCTAGATGCCAGCCGGGACGTCCCTCGCCCCAGGGGGATTCCCAATAATTAGGCCCATCTTCTTGGCGGCGCGATTTCCACAGCACAAAGTCGGCTACGGAGTCTTTTGCATATTCGTCGGCATTGGCTCGGGCGTTAGCGGTTTTACCCAGTTCGAGTTCCCGACGGTCCAACCGAGACAATTGGCCATAGTCAGGATACGACGAAATCCGGAAATAAACGGAACCGTCTTCAGACGCATAGGCATGACCACTGTCCATGAGTTTTTGAACCATTTGGATTTGTTCGGGAATGTGTTTCACTGCCGATGGTTCGATGTGAGGCGGTAAACAATTCAGCGCCAGGCAATCGGCATGAAATTTACGAGTCCAGCCTTCCGTAAATTCAGCCAGTGTTACTCCTGCTTTCTGAGAATCGCGAATCGTCTTGTCATCGACATCAGTTAGATTACGTGCATGAACGGTCGAAACGCCTCCTAGCTCTAGAACGCGACGGAAGACATCTTGCAAGACGAATGTCCTGAAATTACCAATGTGCGCAGGTCCGTACACCGTAGGACCACAACAGTAAAAACGGAATTTTTTACCGTTTGCAGGCGCAAGATCTTTAATCGTTCCGCTTCGTGTGTCGTACAAGTGTAACATAGCGAGTCACATGGCAAAATAAAAACCGCCTTGGGTCAAGTCGTCAACGCGTCACAACGAAGATTCTGAGTTCCCCAATGAATATTTGTTTCGTATTGCCCCACAATAAAAACGTGCCGAAAAAACTTTAGGGAGGTTCTAAAAATCCATCCCTATTAACAACTGACAATCCCAAGTACCCCCAAGACTGTGGCTCAACTGCTCAGCGTTGGGCTGCTATGTGGACAA
>CASFPZ010000034.1 GCA_949296365.1 uncultured Akkermansia sp.
TGTCTAGTGGATTTGTTAACGATCCAACCTTTGTATTGATACAAGTAGTTGAACATAATAAGCTTGTAAAAGGTATTACAAGCCAATGCAAGGGTTGGGCCGCCTACTGAGAGTTCATACTAACTGACCTTAATGGGACTAGCAGATTTGAAACAGACCCCAAAAAAGAATATAAAAAAGTTGCTGATTATCTTATTAATAATGGTGTAATGAATTGGGAATAAATATGGGAAAGAACAATAAAAACAAGCTGGAACTAACGTGGATTGACAAGTATGATGAACACCGACCGTTAGAGCCGCGCATGTTGTTCGACGGGTGCGAGTTGGGCAAAGATGACTATTCGCTGAATATCATTGAACTTTCGGAAATAGAAGGCGAAAAAGAAACAGAAAAAGAATAACCGCTTAAAAAGATTATACAATGAACTACTACATCAAAAACATACATGTCAACCATTTGTATCATCTGCGTGACTTTGATATTCCTATCGCAAGCGAAAGAACACCGAATTTGATGTTGACAGGTAAGAACGGCAGTGGGAAAACGGTGTTGTTGAACGCTATTGCCTCTTTCTTAGACAGTGTCGGAAACGATAAAAGTTTAGGTTTCACAAAGTATCGGGAGTTTTTAGAATACAATCGCAATAAACTGAATCAAGGCATTAAAGATATACAGAAATTGATGAAAATTAAGAACGCCGTCAATTACTATCAAGACCAAGTAGATAAAGTGTTTGGGCAAATCGAACTTGACTTCGTAGATGTGGCAAATCTGGTAGAGGATTATCAGAAAGAGGAGTTTATCATAGCATTCTACCAAGCAGCGCGAAAGACGCAAATGATAGAACCCAAAAATCCCACGAAGCCTGAACTTAAGGTAAAAGGCGAAGTCCGCAGCACGGTTACTAATCAATTCTTGAACTTTCTTTCTGACTTGAAGATTCAGGAAGCATTAGCACGCAATGAACAACTGTTTGAAGATGCGGATCAAATAGCCCAATGGTTTGCAAGTTTTGAGGATTTACTCCGCCAGATTTATCAAGACAATGAGTTGAAATTGAAATTCAATTACAAGGATTACAGCTTCAAGATCTGTACGGGAGGTAAAGAATTTAAGTTTACCCAAACCTCCGATGGTTTCGCTGCTATATTGGATATTGTGGCGGACCTAATCCTGAAGATGCAGACTCCGGACAACCTGACGCGGGCCTATCAAAAGAAAGGCATTGTCTTGATTGACGAAGTGGAAACACACCTTCACCTCGAATTACAAAAGGTTATTATGCCTATTCTGACAAAGGTATTTCCCAACATCCAGTTCATCATCACAACTCACTCTCCATTTGTGCTGAACTCATTGGACAATGCTGTGGCTTTTGATTTGGAACATCGGGAAGTAATAGACGAATTGACTCAGTATTCTTACGAAGCCTTGGCGGAAGGATATTTTGGCGTTTCTTCCGAATCCAGCTACACAGAGATGCAATTGGATTCCTTGAAAAATCTGTTGAACCAAAAGACATTGTCAGATGCGGACAAAGCTACGATAAAATTCTTGTGATGAGTCACAAACCCGACGCCCTTGCCTAAATATTTTCCATCAATCAATACGTTTGACAGTCGAGGCGGAAATACTGTATTGAACAGCCAAATGCCGAGCGGGGATAAAACGACTCAGAGATATGTTCCATCAACCTCCACGTCAACTCCATAGAAGGATGGAACTCTTGAGGTCTAACGGTATGAAAGCCTCTGCAAGATGGACAAATTGGGGCATAGCTTGCGATCACACTATGCCCATATGTTGTCGGAATGGTGAAGGATCCAAGGTGTTCGTTATGTCTATTTTCCGGCTTTCATCAGGATGTTGACAACTTCCTGATGATTTTTCTTACGAGCATATTCCAAGGCAGTGCAGCCCTTGTTGTCTTTCTGGTTGACATTAGCTCCTTTTTGGATCAGAAGTTCAACGATTTCTGACTGACCTTCTATTGCAGCTTCCATCAAAGCTGTGCGGCCATTGTAGGCTTTCCGGTTGATATTGGCGCCATGTTGAATGAGAAGTTGAACGATTTCAGAATATCCCAAAGCTGAAGCATACGTCAAAGCAGGGTTGCCCTCGTTGTCACCCTGGTTGATATTAGCGCCAGATTGAATGAGAAGTTGAGCGATTTCAGAACGACTAGAGTCTAAAGTCAGCATCAAAGCAGTGTTGCCCTTGTTGTTTCTCTGGTTGATATTGGCGCCATATTGAATGAGAAGTTGAACGATTTCAACCTGACCAAAATCTGAAGCCCCCATCAAAGCAGTGAAACCATCTTTGTCCCCCTGGTTGACGTTAACTCCTGATTCGAGTAATCGGCGGACTTCTTTCAGATTACCAGAGTATGAGGCTAGCATCAAAGATTCAAAATCCTTTGAAGTAGAATTCGATTCATATTGCTCAAGAATTTTAACAACTTCCTGATGACCTTTTGAGCGAGCAAAAATCAAAGCAGTCCAACCATCTTTGTCCCTCTGGTTGATATTAGCGCCATATTGAACGAGAAGTTGAACAATGTCAGACTGACCCAAGGCTGAAGCCAGCATCAAAGCAGTGAAACCAGTTTTGTCACCCTGGTTGATATTGGCGCCAGATTGAATGAGAAGTTGAGCGATTTCAGAGCGACCAGAGATTAAAGCATGCATCAAAGCTGTGAAACCATCTTTGTCACCTCGGTTGACGTTAACTCCTGATTCAAGTAATCGGCGGACTTCTTTCAGATTACCTCGTTGTGAGGCTTCCAACAAAGATTCAGAATCCGTTGAAGTAGAATTCGATTTCGCTTTAGTGGTGGTAAGAAGAGATCCTTCGCCTTCTTGTTGAGTTTCCTCAGCCAAACTAATTTCTGTCAATAAGAGCCCTCCTAAAATGGATAGCAATATTGGTCTGCTTGTAAACATGTAGAACCGTTATCGTTTTTTTTTTTTTTGTCAACATAATTTTATATTTTTAATTATTTTAGCGATTGTTGCTGTCGATTTGAAGGTTGAGTGATTCTAGTGGGCGTTTGTCTACTTCATCGACATTACTCACAATTTTTGGGATAGGCGGTGTCCGGTCTTGACGTGAGGGAGGGATTAGGGTTGGGTAAGTGGTGGATATGGGAGAGTCTCTATATACCCGGATGGCGGAGGCGCCAGTGACGTCGTTTGATTTGTCGCTGCGTCCTCCTGCGTTTAGCGAATTTTTCGGACAAGAGAAGATTAAGGATCGACTGATGCTGATGGTGGAAGCTTCTCAGCAGCGTGGTGATGTGTTGGATCATATTTTATTGAGCGGGCCGCCTGGGTTGGGTAAGACGACTTTGGCGAATATTATTGCAAATGCGGTCGGGCATCGGATTCATACGACATCAGGACCGCAGATTGAGAAGGCGGGGGATTTGGCGGGGATTCTGACCAATTTGGAGAGGGGGGATATTCTGTTTATTGATGAGATCCACCGTTTGCATCCTGCAATTGAGGAATATTTGTACCCGGCAATGGAAGATTTTCGCCTGGATATTATCATTGACCAGGGGCCGAATGCTCGGTCAATTCAGTTGAATTTACCTCCTTTTACGTTGGTGGGGGCGACGACTCGAGCGGGAATGTTGACTGGGCCGTTACGTTCTCGATTCGGCTTGGTGAATCGCTTGGACTATTATACGACGCACGAGTTGTGCGCGATCATTACGAGATCAGCTGGATTACTGAATGTGCCGATTGAGCCGGAAGGGGCTTTGCAAATTGCTGTGCGTTCTCGAGGAACGCCCCGTGTGGCTAATGCTTTGTTGCGGTGGGTTCGCGACTACGCCCAGGTGCGCAGAAATGGGGTGATTACTGCTGAATCAGCGATAGCGGCCTTGAGCATGTTGGAGATCGACTCCGATGGGTTGGATGAAATGGATAAACGAGTACTGGAGGCGATGGTGTTCAAATTCCATGGCGGGCCGGTAGGGTTAGCGTCGTTGGCTGTAGCGGTGAGTGAAGATGCATCGACGCTGGAGGATGTACACGAGCCTTTCCTCATCATGCAAGGGTATATTTCTCGCACACCTCGGGGGCGTGTCGCTATGCCGTCGGCGTATGCTAAGGTTGGTGCCCCACCGCCAGAAGAGGGTGGAAGCCAACCGATGCTTTTGTAACGTTGTGGAGGTGGCAAGAAATGTGGTAGATTAGATTTGAGCAGAGAATGAATACGAATCAATATTGAAAGAAACAATCGATATGTGGAGTTGGAGTAAACTGTCGGCAGTTCAATGGGAAGATGCCTGGAGTGAACGTATTGCCGGGAATCCCCGAGCGGTGATAGAATCCCTCAAAGGGGGAAAAACGATTCGCATCACGGTCTATTGCGAAACAGAAGACGATGCCAAAACCCTTAAAGATTACTTTGGTGGCCGTGTGCGAGAAATTAAAACGGAGGATTGGATGGTAACGCAGAACCAATATTGTTGCCATGAATTGAAAATACGCGATCGCTTAATCATAGCGGGGACTGTGGATGATGAGCAGCTGAATGAGGTACGTGGACGGTATCCGGGGCGGGTGGTGTTGGCGATTCCTGCGGAGATGGCTTTTGGCACGGGCGACCATGCGACGACGTCAACCTGTTTGCGGATGCTTCACGATTTTGCTCGAGCTCATCGCCAAGAAACGTGGACCATGACGGATATCGGGTGCGGGACTGCGGTGTTGGCCTTGGCGGCGTCTGCTCTTGGGGCCGCACATGCTACGGCATTTGACTTTGATCCCCAGGCAATAGAAGTGGCTCAGCGCAATATCCAGCGCAATGCTGGGTTGCTTCACGGGGAGATCGATTTGTTCCAAGCTGATGTGTTTGAATGGGTCCCGACTCCCGATCAGACAGGAGACCTCGTCGTTGCCAATTTGTTTTCGACTATTCTCCAGAAGGCCTTCCCATCCATTATTCGCGCCATGAAACCTGGTGCTTCTCTTATTGTTTCCGGTATTCTCCGTACCCAGTGGGAGGAGACTCAAATTGCTGGAGAACAATACGGTCTGAGATTTGACCACGTCGTTACACGCGGCAAATGGACAACGGCTCGCGGATATATGAAATGAGCTCAGACATGTGAGCCTGAGCTAAAAATGAGCTTGTGGTGGGATTAGTTGAGCTTGTTAGTTGTCGGATTGGGCTGCCTGAGGCGAGGCGATGCGGAACGTCGTCAGAACAGCTGCGTGGTCAGAGGGCCAAACATAGTCGATTTCTGGGTGTGATCTCACTATTTTTGACGACACGGTTTGAATACCTTTTCCTCGGTGGTAGATGAAGTCAATGCGGCTGTGTTGGAGGTGGCCGTAGATAACTGCGAAGGTCCCTTCGGGGCGTTGAACTTCATCGGGATTAGCTTCACGGAAACTGTCGATGAAACCTTGTTTTTGCATATACAACGAACAGGGGAGCTCCACTGGTCCATAACCATTGTGAAACTTTGCTGCTGCTGCGGTCCAGTCAAGATGGCTGCCCGAGTTAAAATCTCCCCCGATGATAACTGGCATATCCTTCGATTTTAGGTGTGGCAAAACATCTTCTTCCAAAATATAGCTTGCATCCTGAGTAGCTAATCGAGCGTCTTCCCGAATCCAATCAGCTGGATTCATCCCGTCACGCATGTAGGCCACTGTGTATTCTGGTCGGTATGAATACCGAAGCCACACGTCGTTGACTAGAATTTTCCGTCCATTGTCAATAGTTAGAAAGACTGGGTTGGACTGAAAGGGTTTGCTTGTTTTGATGGGCTTCATCGAAAAGCGGGAGTAAAGAGCCAGATTGTCGCGTGAAGATTTTGTTTGAAGATGGTAACCTAGCTCCTTGGCCAATTCGTCCTGAAATCCGTAGGCCTCTTGCATGGTGATGATGTCCGCTCGTGAAACCCGGATCAGGTCGACAATAGCCTGGCGCCCCGTTTCTGCTAAGTGAACCCCTCCGTGCCAAATGTTCCATTGCAGGACCTTCACAATGTCGGGATCGTTCTCTCGATTGGGCGATACGCACGACACAACTTGGTTGTCAGAAACTGTTTCTGGCGTATAAGAGCGTCCATTGCAGGTGAACGAAGGTATGGATAATTTGAGAAGATGGCCTGGTTCGGCTTGTTGTGCGAGATCGAGCGTTACGAGGAAGTAATTAATCCCTGGTCTCAGTAGGTATTCTTTGCCTGCATGCTGTGGTGCTTTCAGAATGAGTTGTTTAGCTGGATTCTGTCCTCTCCCGAACAATTCTATTTTTTGAGTAGAGCGAGCGGAGCCGCCTGTTTGGTAAACGTGAATTTTCTCAATGTCTTTTAACGAATCGCATTGGGAGAGATCTAGTTGTAATTCTTGCAATTTCAGGGGATTCTTCGCCCCGTGGACGGCAATGCGGAGTTTGAGATGTTGTTGATCGGCAATTCCTTGTTCTGCATCCCACTCGGTGGCAATGACTACCGCATTAAAAAGTCGTTGGGGTTGTTTGTTGCCTGAAGCAAATTTTTGATTGTCATTGAATATGGGGTAGGCTAGAGGGGCATCCCCTTTGTAATCGATTCGTCCATTGCGGAGGTGATAGGCTTGGTGGCCGCGGCCTACCCAATTGGCGGAGGTCTCCTCAGACATATCATCGAAAGGGTAATACCCCAGCAGGTCTGTATAATACGGGTGGCTAGCTTCTATCGGTTTGTTCATCCAGGCCCGGAGGAGTTCTTCACTGAGGGCGGTCTTCCAAACGCGAACTTCATCGATACTCCCGCCGAAGGTTGAGTTTTCTCGGTCGACTCCAATGCAAGACGGCAGCGCGACGACTCGCCTCTCTGCCTTAGCTATCTCTTGTCCATCGAGATACAGGCGAGTTGAGTGACCGTCGCAACTGACTGCTACGTGGTGCCATTGATCATCGAGCTGTTCGTCTGAGCTGATCTTTGCTTGAGAACTTGTGAGTTTGCCGTGTCTTACTGTTAGCACACGTGTGTCAGCATCTTTGACGTCGCTGTATTCGCCAGCGCCAAAGATGACTTCTTCGGCATTCCATTGTTTGTCGTTCCCTTTGATCCATGCTTCTAATGTCCACTCATTTTCCAAGAGTGGTAGTCCTGTTCTGACGTCGTTGTCTTTGCCATCGAGATATAAGGCCATATTGGTCACCAGATTGCTGACAATGATTTTTTTGCGGAACGTTTGTTGTCGACTGCCGTTGGCGTTGGTGACTTTAAGCGAAACGTCGTAAAAGCCTGGTTTTTGATAGGTGACGACGGGGTTTTGTTCGGTACTTTTACTGGGAGTCCCTCCCGGGAAGGTCCATTCCCATGATTGCGGAGATACGGTCGAACGATCTTCAAAGCGGAGGCTTCTCCCCGCACGAACAACGGTGGTTGGCGTATAAAATCGTGGCTCTGGTCGTTCTTTACTTGCTTGCAGAACATGGATTTCGGCTGCTGCGGCAAAATTGGGGTTTTTGTTAAACCCAGATAAAGCTTTCAACTTCACGAATCTTACGCGAGGAACCTCAGGAAAGGTGATTGTATTGTCTGTACGCCGATTGACAAATGTGCCTGAACTGACTGGCTTACCCCAATTTTTACCATTATTGCTGACATAGAACTCGTAATCGGCGATATTCCCATTGCCTCCATCTGGTCGTGGTAGGTAACGGAATCCATTGACTGTGTATTCCTGTCCCATGTCGATTTCAATTTCGTGGGGAAGGGGATCGCCGGAAGATCCACTGTATTTTGTATGCCAATGTGTTTGGGGGTTCCCATCGATGGCCATTTCTGGCGGGCCGGTTTTTTGAAAGCTGTCAACTCGGGCTATTTTCCAGTCATCGCGGGGGATATCTACACTTTGTCCCCTGGCAATCGAGGTGCCTAGAGCCAACAAACTGCAAACACCTACTGTATAAAACTGTCTGACGTATTTCATTGAACCTGATGAGTTGTTAGCAATTCAACAGAATACGAACATACGAGAACTTAACTTTCAAGTAAAAAAAATCATCAGAAAAACCATATAAAAAAACTGGATCAGTTCCTCCTGAACTAACCCAGTTTAATAAAAGAAAATGGTACGCGATAGCAGGTTCGAACTGCTGACCCCTACCGTGTCAAGGTAGTGCTCTACCACTGAGCTAACCGCGCATTTCGTTGAATGCCGCAAGGCGGAGGTCTATATACACATTTAAGGAGGGCAAATCAAGCCCTTTTTTCAAGATTTGCGTTTTTTTCTGTTAGCATTGGATTTTCTCCTTCTTATTGCCAACTAGAGGGGATGCGTGTTGGCGTAGTACGTAGGTAGGGGCTATGCGATGTGAGTCTGGTAAGCGACTGTTCTCAGTGACTACGATTGCTAGAAATTTCCTTGTGTACTGATCTTTATAGATGAGTAACAACAGAGTCTGGCATGCAATTGGACGAAGATTGAGGAATACAGAGACGGCACAGATTTTGAGACTCAAGGAGACAGCTTTGCCAGAGAGAAGAATCCCAGGGTAGAGGACGACTTGTTTGGCGTACGAAATTGGCTAAACGTGTTTGAGAAGTGGGCTCGATGACTGGGCCAGATTCTAGCCAAGAATTGAGGTGTGCTAGGGAGTGATGGCAAATGAGAACGAGGTCACATCCGGCAGCTAAAGCATGGTTGGCTGCTTGTGCGGGGGGATACATCTGGGTGATGGCTCCCATAGTTAAATCGTCAGTCATGACGACTCCATTGTAACCGAGGCGATTCCGGAGCAGTTCTGAAATGAATACGTGAGACAGGGAAGATGGGTGTGTATCGATTTGTGGCAACAAGAGGTGTGCTGCCATGATGGCTGGCAATTCATTCGCAAGTTGCACAAAAGGGCAAAGATCTTGTTCTAGTAGAGTGTCTAGCGATGCTAGAACGACGGGAAGCCCGATATGTGGATCTTGTTGGGCGCGGCCCATGCCAGGGAAATGTTTGGCACAGGTGCTGATTCCTTCGTGAAGGGATAGACGGTTGAAACGTCGGGCGTTGTCGACAACTTCTGCGACAGAAGTTCCCCAGTAACGACCTGGTAGGGCATTGGCACAATGGCTATCATATTCGAGGTCTAAAACTGGGGCTAGGTTCATGGTGATCCCAAGCAGGCGCAGTGAGAGAGCCAAGGCGCGAGCAGAACGTTCCTGAATGAGTACATCGGCATGACGGAGCTGAGCTGCGGAGGGAAATTGGAGGCCAAGCCCAATTGTGCGAACAACGCGCCCCCCTTCCTGGTCGATAGCAATGATAGGGTTATGATCGCACAAAGAACGCAGACAATCGGTTAATGATCGAGTTTGTTCTGCCTCAACAATGTTACGAGAGAACAAAACAAATCCAATTGGCTGTCGCTGGCGAATCCAACTGACCTCAACTGGCAAGAGGCTGGGACCCTCGAGCCCCATAAGGACTGGCAACATGGGTCAACGTTTGTTTTCTAAAATTTCGACTTCGTAACCGTCTGGATCAGTGACGAAAGCCATTTTGAGTCCTCCGTTTGTGAATGTCTCTTTCCAGTCGGCTGGCCAGATTTCGATATTTTGCTCTTCTAGGTTGGTACAGAACGAAACGATGTCATCAACTCCAATGCAAGTATGCATCAGGTCTTCTGGTACGGCAACCTGATAGTTTTGGCTCCAGCAGAGTTCTAGCAGGTGCTCAGATCCCGGAATGGAGAGATAGGTCAATTTGTTGCCTTGCGGCGAAATTGAGGATTTGACTAGGATAAATCCCAATTTTTGATAAAAACCGATTGAAGCCTCCATATCAGAAACTCGGAGGCGAGTGTGAAGGAATTGAAGCATAGGGAAGTGATGATTAGGGGTTTGTTAATCAAAAATAGTTTAGCCCAGCAGCGAAGAACGAGTAAACAACGGGTAGACAGGAATGCCATGCTTTTCGATGGCTTCACGACCGCCTTCTTCGCGATCGAGTAGGACGAGTGCTGCCGCAACGCGACCTCCTTCTTCTTCGATGGCGTCGATTGCTTTGAGCGTCGATCCTCCTGTGGTAATGACATCATCGACAACAATGACTGTGTCGCCTGCATTAAAATTACCTTCGATGCGACGACCACGACCGTGGTCTTTGGCTTCTTTACGTACAGTGAATACCTGGAGCAGATGGGGTGCGTGTTGCAAGGCTGCTGTCATGCCGATGGCCAGAGAAATTGGGTCGGCCCCCATGGTCATACCTCCGATGGCTGCGATATCCGGGAATCGGGATAAAATATCGCGTTGGACGACCTCCCAACCAAGCGAGCCGATGAGAGTGGCTCCGACGGGATCGAGTGCGGTAACTCGGCAATCGACGTAGAGGTCAGAGATCTTACCTGAAGCAAGGGTGAAGGTCCCTGTGCGAACGGATTTTTCTAGAAGCATAGCTCGGAGTTGCTCTTGAGAATTTTGCATAACAACTGATATGAGTTCGAATGATTGTTTGGTAACGATAACACAGGGACTCGCATTCGACAACGGGTATGAAAAAAATACCTGGCATGACTAGTGGTAAATCATGCCAGGTAATCTGAATTGCCGAGTTGTAGAGATTTTACTGTGCAAGAACTTCTCGTAGCATATCAATGCACCGAATATTTTCTTTGGGTGTACCAATGCTGATTCTGAGCCATTCTGGCAGTCCGTATCCGCCTTGAGCTCTCGTGATAACACCTCGCTTGAGCAAGGCTTGGAAGACGTCTCGTCCGTGACCGACTTTGACTAGGACAAAGTTTGCGTGACTGGGGATCCATTCGAGATTCATGGATCGGAAAGCTTCTTCATAACGCGTCATTTCCGCATTGTTGTTCTCGATTGTTTTACGGATATGGTCCTGATCGTCGAGGGCGGCTAGTGCTGCTTCCTGGGCCAATAAGTGTGCATTAAACGGGGTCCTGCATTTATGGAGGAGGGTGCAGAGCGATTGTGGCGCCAATCCGAACCCGATACGGAGACCCGCGAGTCCATAGACTTTTGAAAACGTTTTCAACACGACGACCTGGCGCCCGTCCCGGACAAATTTGACTGTATCGGCGGGTTGATCGCTGAATTCATGATAAGCCTCATCGAAACAAACGACGACATGATTGGGTACATGAGCCATGAAATCATCGATTTCTTGCTGCGAAACGATTGTGCCAAGTGGATTGGTGGGGTTGGTGATAAAGACGACTCGTGTCTTATCCGTAATCGCATCGAGGAATCCCTTGAGATCATGCGACCAATCTGGCTTGTTGGGCACCTGTACATAGCGAGCCCCAAACAACTTTGACATAATAGGGTACATCGAGAAGGCATGCTCCGCTGCTACTACTTCAGCATCTCGATTAAGAAAGGCATGTCCAACCAATTCGATGATCTCACTACTACCGCTTCCTACAATTGTCTGATTGAAGTCGACCTGGTACCGATTGGCGATAGCTGTGCGGAGCCTGAACGCTGCCCCGTCTGGGTAAATATTAGCTTGAGAAGCAGCTTGACACATAGCCTGTACTGCTTTAGGCGATGGTCCTAATGGATTTTCATTAGACGCGAGTTTTACTATATCCTCGGGGGCCATTCCAAGTTCGCGAGCTGTCTCTTCAATTGGTTTTCCTGGTTCATATGCCACGAGATCCAGAATTTGCGGATTGGCATACTGTTCGATATTACTCATACGCGTTCAGAACTGTAGCTCGGCATAGTGTTAATCTCAATACTTAATCCATACTTGCTCGTATGGTGACGCGGTAATTATAGGTATGTAAGGATTTACTCTAGTCAACTGAAGCCGATAGATTTATCATTCGCTCATGCAACGGATTCGCGTATATACGGGCGGGGCTGTGGACTGTAATGGATATTTGGTGAAAATTGGGGTGGATACTTATATTGCTGTGGATGCTCCGGAAGGGTTTGTTGCGTGGATCCTAGAAAGGAATCCTAAGACAACGATTACGGATCTTTTGTTGACCCATCAGCACTTCGATCACATTCAGGATGCTGCGTCCCTCAAAGAACGCTTCGGCTGTAAAATCCATGCTGCTATGCCTTGGTCGGATGAGTTGACTTTGGAAAAATTAGTAGAGAATGAATGGGGCATGTCATTGAATCTTAAACGATTTGAAGTAGACGAAGTGTTGAAGGAAGACGTCAAGACGGCGAAGTGGGGTGGGTTGCTTTGGCATATTCACCACGTGCCGGGACATTCGCCTGACGGTATTGTTTATCAGTTGCCGGATGAAGGAGTGATTTTTTCGGGTGATTCAATTTTTGCGGGCTCCATTGGACGAACTGATTTGCCTGGTGGCGATTTACATCAATTGTTGATGGGGCTTGAGTCAAAAGTTTTGAACCAACCTTCCGATTCTCTTATCTTTCCGGGGCATGGATCTTATACGACTGTGTCTAATGAGAATCAATCGAATCCTTATCTGTAAAGTTGAGGGTCTTTGGCGTTTAAGTTGACCGATTTTTTCTATGTTATTTTCAGAACTTGGTTTGTCGGAAGCCGTTCTTAAGTCTGTTGAAGAATGTGGGTATGAAACTCCTACGCCTATTCAGGAACAAGCAATCCCCAAAATTCTGGAAGGCGCTGATCTCATTGGCGCGTCGCAGACGGGAACGGGTAAGACGGCGGCTTTTGCGTTACCTCTCCTCAGCAAATTGATCCCAGAAGGCAAACCTCAAATTTTGGTGTTGGAACCGACTCGCGAACTGGCAGACCAGGTTGCAGAGTCGTTCCGGACGTATGGTGGCCATATTAATTGCCAAGTGGCTCTTTTGTACGGAGGTGTAGGGTATGGGGCTCAAATGGAGTCGTTGAAGCGTGGGGCTGATATCGTCGTGGCTACGCCTGGGAGATTGATTGATCATTTTTATCGGGCTACGATGAGGTTTGGTTCGGTGAAGTCTTTGGTGCTCGATGAGGTGGATCGTATGCTGGATATGGGATTTTTGCCGATTGTGAGAAAAGTTGTTAATCTGTGTCCATGGGAAGGTCGGCAAACTCTGTTTTTTTCGGCGACTATGCCTGAGATGTTATCCCATTTTGCTAGGTGGTGTTTGCACGACCCTGTGGAAGTTACTATTGCGCGTCAGTGTGTGGCCTCGACGATTCAGCATGCGTTCTATCCCGTTGCCATGGATCAACGAGATGAATTGTTGTTAGCTCTTTTGGAGAAGACGCAATTCCACTCGCTCATGTTGTTTACGAGGACGCGGCGTGAGGCTGATGATGTGGCTTGTTTGTTGAAAACTAGCGGCTACGCCGATCAGGTCGCTTTGATGCACTCCGACATCTCTCAAAAAGACCGCATGAAAGCTCTTAAAGGGTTTAAGGATGGATCGTTCAAAATTTTAGTGGCGACGGATGTGGCCGCTCGTGGTATCGATGTTAATGGTGTAACGCACGTGATCAACTATCGCGTTCCGGAAAACCCTGAGGACTACGTTCACCGTATCGGACGCACGGGTCGTGCCGAAGCCACGGGTGAAGCTTTTACTATTTTGACTGCCGATGAACTCGACTTCGCCAAAGCTGTCGAAAATTTCATCAATCAGAAAATTGAACGAAAGAAGCTTGAAGGATTTTCATATACTTATAGCGCTATTTTGGAGGATGCTCCTGTGCGCCATGTGTTAAAGCCTAGGCTGACAACCGGTCTCATGGGCCATCGTAACGGACGAAGACGTTAAGTAAGTAATAGGGCGAGAGATGAGGATTTTGGGTATAGATCCAGCGATTCGCAAGACGGGCTATGGCGTGTTGGAGGGGGAACGAATTGACTCTATGCGGGCTCTTGACTATGGAACATTCGAACTTTCCTCTCGCGAATCTCAATCTTCCTGCTTGTTAGCAATTAAAAATTTCATTACTTCGTTAATTCAGCGGTGGAAACCCGATGAAGCAGCTATTGAACGTATTATCTATGTGCAGTCGCATCAGACGGCGATCATCATGGGGTCGGCTAGAGCTATGGGAATTCTTGCAGCTGCAGAGGCGAATGTGAAAATTGCCGAATATTCTCCGCGTACTGTTAAACAGGCTGTTTCTGGTAGAGGGGCGGCCCGCAAAGAACAGGTCGCCTTTATGGTACGAGCGCTTTTGCATTTGCGTGAGACTCCTGCCCCAGATGCTGCGGACGCGTTAGCCATTGCAATGACTCATCTCATGTCTGCCGATCCATTAAAACGTGCTGTGATTGGCGATCGAAAATATATTTGAATGGGCTTTTATGGTTTGTTGCTCATGTTATCGCGAATATTGCAGCCCTGTACGCACCGCAATAAATATTGCTTATCAATGTTTTACAAAACAAACACCCGATTTTACACCCGAAAATGTAAAGTCGGGTGTTTTCTTATTGAAAGGGTTATGGGCTAATCCCCCCTGCTTTTATACATTTCGTCTATTTTTGTCTAATAGTGAAGTGTTTGCCTTTCGTTGTTCCATGTTGCTTCTCAACAATTTTGCCTTTTTCGTTTTTCCTGTCGCAAGGCACAACATATACAAGCCGATTGGAGTAGTCCAAAAGTCTTTTGGTTTAGACCTGACATGAAACATTTTTATCAGGACATTGCTGCTCCATTCTACTAGTAGCAATCTTAGCAAGGCTAATGAGAAACGAGACTGCCGCCTCTTCGAGGAGTATGCAACATTCATGGTTAACAGAGGCTCGTTGGCGTAGAATCGACAAAATCTTCGAGCTCGATGGTCACGTTTACGCATTTGACTCCACTACGGTTAACCTGTGTCTGACGGTGTTTGAATGGGCAAAATTCCGCAAACATAAAGGCGGAATAAAGCGACACTCTCTCTATGTCATGGAATCAGAAGTGCCTGCGTTTGTGCATATTACACCTGCCAATATTCATGACTCAAAGGCTATGCCTGAGATTCCATACGATCCCGGAGCGCATTACGTATTTGATCGTGGGTATAACGATTTTAGCAACCTCTATACGATACTCATCGTTGAAGCCCCTGAAGACGCTACTCGGTACATCTTTCTGACGAACAATATTGAAGCCTCGGCGGAGCTGATATCATTGCTTTATCGAAATAGATGGAGTGTTGAATTGGTCTTCAAATGGATCAAACAACACCTCAAGATTACAAAGATAAGCTCAATAAACCATCCCATTTCTTGGCGTTGCAACAAAGTCTACGTACCCAAAAATCAGGGTATGCAGAACTACAAATATCTAATTATAAGTCATTTACAGAATCAATATTTTTTGAATGACGAAGTCAGGAAAGAAATTTTCGAAATATGGTAACCTGTAGATAACGAACTACTTTTGTGTAATTGACGAAAAAGAGGGAGCATCGTTCATTGCGCCATACCATCTTTTGCGTTTGAAATTCATGATATGATGAGATTATCTTGAATATTCATGCACCTCATGTTACAATAGCCACACGAATTCAAGAACGAATGGAGATTTCGTCATGCTGGTTGGTTATGATAAGCTCTGGAAAGTACTAATAGATAAAAAAATGAATTGGCTAACCTAAAGGAACACGCGGAGATTAGTTTTAATATACTTGCAAAAATGGGACGCAATGAATTGGTATCGATGGAAAATCTCTATAAAGTATGTACAGCGCTGAAGTGTGATATGGGCTATATAATGGAGTTTATAAACAATGAACAAGATTGATTATGTCGTAACCTCGACAACTAAATATATCGAGCAAATGACTAAAGCCCAAAGGAAAAAATACGGGCAATTCTTTACGAGTAAAGAAACTGCTGTGTTCATGGCGAAGTTATTTGATTTACAATCTGCCTCCGGATCTGTTTCGATTCTTGATCCTGGCGCCGGCTCCGGTATTCTTTCGACTGCATTGATTGAGCGAATGCTGGATGTCAATGCGATTACTAAAATAAAACTTGTTTGCTATGAAAATGATACGAATATTTTGAACTTACTGCGTTCAAACATGGATTGGGTGTGTGCTAATGCTTCAAAGCCAATAGAATATGAAATTGTGGCGGATAACTATATCCTTTCACAAATGACAGACTATAATCATATGTTGCGGGAATCGTCTAATCCTCCCAAATATGACTATGTCATTGGAAATCCCCCATATATGAAGATCCCCAAAGATGCACCGGAGGCTTTAGCAACGCTGGATGTTTGTTATGGAGCGCCCAATTTATACTTTATCTTTGCTTCAATGAGTCTATTCAACCTCAAAAATAAGGGAGAAATGGTATATATTATTCCTCGCTCTTGGACTTCGGGCGCCTATTTCAAAAAATTCCGTCAAAAGTTTTTAAATGAGAGTGCTTTAGAGCATATCCATCTGTTTGTAAGTCGTGATAAAGTATTTGAAAAAGAAAGTGTGTTGCAAGAAACCATCATTATCAAGGTAAAAAAGGCAAAAAACAAACCTCAAAATGTTACAATAACAACTACACAAAATAATGCTGATTTTTCACAAAAGACTGTGTTCTATGCCCCTTACGATACGGTTGTGAATGGCAAAGATCAATATGTGTATCTGGTTACAAATGCTAAAGAAATCGAAACGTTAGAGAGACTGAACCGATTGCCTGATACTTTGCCTAGCATTGGCCTTAAAATGAAAACTGGCTTAACGGTCGATTTCCGAAATCGTGAGGCATTACGAGATCACGCAGAAGCAACGGCTGTCCCATTATTTTATTCTCAACATATTAAAAACGGAAAAGTTGAGTTCCCAATTGGCAAAGAACATGAATATCTCGTCACTAAACAAAATGGACTTTTACAAAAAAATTCAAACTATCTTTTTGTAAAAAGGTTTACAGCCAAAGAAGAACCTCGAAGACTTCAATGCGGAATCTATTTGGCTCGTAAACATCCTGAATACAGAAAAATCAGCACGCAAAACAAGATTAATTTTATTTGTGGATTGCACGAATTATCTGAATGTGTGGTATACGGCTTGTATGTACTATTTAATTCCTCTCTATATGATTGCTATTATCGAATTCTGAATGGCTCTACACAGGTAAACTCTACTGAAATAAATTCGATGCCAGTACCGCCAATGAACACGATTGAGTCTATGGGTAAAGCGCTGATTCGTAGTAAGGATATGTCAGAAGCCTCTTGTGACAACATTTTAAGGACCTTTATATGAGTAAATTAACAGATGCAAAAGAAATTTTGAATGCACTACAAGTCCCTGCAAAACAGCAAAATGGAATGTGTTGCTGTGTATTGCTTGCTATGGCTGGCCTAACGGAAGACCTTCCCTGGTCGAAGGCCACAAATAATTGGATTCGAATACATGATGTAATTGCTTTTGCCAATAGCCATTATGGAATGACTTATGCAGAGAACAGCCGAGAAACTTTTCGCAAGCAGGCTATGCATCACTTTAGAAATGCTGCCTTTATTGAGGATAACGGTAAAGTAACAAATAGCTCGAATTATCGCTATCGTCTGACGAACGAAATGTTGAGTCTGATTCAAAGTTTTGGACAGGATATGTGGGTGCAACAGTTGACCTCATTTCTAAAAAATCATGGTTCGCTTATTGAGTTATATGCTTCTAAGCGAGCTATACGAAAGATGCCGGTAAAGATTAATGGGGCGGATTTCATTTTCTCACCAGGAAAACACAACCAGCTCCAAAAAGCAATCATCGAAGAATTTGCTCCTCGTTTTGCACCAAATGCCGAGTGCCTCTACATCGGAGACTCTATTGAAAAGGACTTGGTTAAAAATGAAGCCAAACTATGGGAGTTAGGATTTTCCATTACACTGCATGATAAAATGCCGGATGTTGTTCTGTATTCCAAAGAAAGAAACTGGCTCTATTTTATAGAGGCGGTAACATCTATAGGGCCTATGGAACCGAAGCGTATCAAAGAAATTGGTGAAATGACCAGCGGCGTAACAGCTGGGAAAATCTATATTACCGCTTTTCTGGACTTCAAAACATTTAAGAAGTTTTCAGAAACGCTTGCTTGGGAAACAGAGGTTTGGATTGCTGACATGCCGGATCATATGATTCACTTGAACGGTGACAAATTCTTAGGGCCGCGAGAAGAATAACGCTCTGTTAACTTAGATTAAAGTGGTGGGGAGGGCCGTTAAACATCAGATGAACTACATAAAATTACATTAGTGTCCGGTAAAACCGAATAAGACAAGATTGAGAAGGCCGCAATGCCCATAAAACGGACCTTACGGATAACCTTGTGAAAAAGTAAGCCCCCCCTATCAAAAAAGCGTTAATTCTGGTGGGCCTTCCTCGATTTCTTTGAGTAGTTTTAACCAGTCCTTTTCTTGTCCCTTAAAAAAGTGAAACAGTTCTCGCCGTACATGTGCCTTAAACCTGACTGTCGGGACCGATCTAAAGAATTTCTACGTGTTTTTAGTCTTCTGCAATAACATCAAGGCAGAGAAGGTCGACAATAAGACTCTCAACAATTGGTGTCTTGAGCTCTTCATCTCGCTCTTAGTAGAACGACCTTAAGGGCTGACTTACTCAATAGTTTTACCGGACACCAGTGGTATTTAATGATATTTAGCAATATGGTGTGTCTATAATAACTTGATTATTATCAGTATATTGCAACCTTATGAGATTTCTTGATTGTGTAAGTTAAAGCCCTGTAATGACTCAATTTATGATCAAAGAACTTGCCCACCCAACTGAGTAAATTATAATCAAAAACGATGACGGTTAAGCAAGTTTTCTTTTTAACGGCGATGGGTGCAACAGCTGTTGCCTATGGTCAGACATACGACTCCGCCGATCCCTATGCTGCTGGATCATATGGTGGTACGTCGGATTATACGATGACTCCTGTTTCGGAACCAAGAGCTGCATCGTATTACCAACGCTCTGTATCGGGGAGCGTGTCTGTCGGCTATGATTCGCGATACATGTTCCACGATATAGCCGTGACGCCATTGTTAAACAGTTCGGGTGTGTTTAATTTTGCTGGTGAGATAGAGTTGCCTTTAGTCGCTAACATGCGTCAGCATATAGGCTTGACGTATGGTGCTATTACTGACGGTATTTTGTCTGACCGTGAGATGTTTGAGGTGAATTGGGCTGCTGGAACTGAAATATTCCCCAACCTTAAAGCGGGGGTAGGGTACGATCTTAACTATGGTGGCTTGCCTGGTTATATGGCCAAAATGCGCGGCAAAGCTCCGCATTCGGTGGCCCAGGATGTGAATGGTTTCCTGAAATACGACGACCCCGGACGTGGTTGGTTCGGTGGATTAGAGGTATATGGTGGTTTTTATGGATTGACTGGGTGGCGGATCGATCTCGAAGTCGGCAAACGTTGGGAAGGATTTTTGACGCCGCAGACCAATCTTGAAGTAAGTTTAGGCACGGGGTATTCATCTGGATTCTGGGCTGGAAGTGTCAGTGGATTTGACCAAGTAAATGTAAAGGCGGCTTTGCCTTTTGCCATGGGGTCTCTAGGCGAGGACCGAGGATTCCGCTTGGTGCCATTTATTCAGGCAATTTGGGCTGGAGACAACCGTGGTGAAATCAATCGGGCTTGCGGGGTGAGAGTGATGGATGATTTCCAAGTGGTTGGCGGAGTAAAAGCTGAATTCAGATTTTAACTGTTTTTGAGATTTTTCGATCAACCGTCTTCTCATGTTCTGCTTTGAACTTGAGGGGACGGTTTTTCTTCATTAATGTCTAGCTATGGCTGTTAGTAGCGTTAGAGATCGTGACCATATGACGGAGGGTCAACGAAGAATAATGGATTCTGTAAGGCGCGAAAGGATTCGGGGTTGTGTGTCGATGGTTTGCGGTCTTACATTGATAGTATGTTTGCTGACATTTCGGCTTCAGGAGATTGAATGGAGTGGTTTGAACCGGACTGGGGTTGTAGATCCGGGATCGACGAATTTATTTGGTGTGGTTGGTTTGTATGTCGCGGGGTGCCTTTATTGGTTTTTTGGGTTTGGCATTTGGTTGTTTGTTTTGTTGTTAGAATGGGTAGGAACGTATCGCATTTTGTATGGAACGAAGCGGAAGGAGATTGTGTCTGCTGGTTGGGTTGCTATTGTCTGTGCTTGCATTGTGATGTCGGTGCAACCTTGGGTGGGTGAACAATGGTGTATTGCTCACACTGCTTCTGGATTAGGGGGGGCTTTGGGAGATTTCATTGGAAAAACTTGCTTGCAGAGCTGGCTGGGCACGGGCATTACGTTGACAATATCTGTGACCCTGTACGTATTGGCTCTGGTTTATACGATGGGGTCACGGCCGAGTCTCGTATTGAAGGGCCTTTTGCGTGAGTATCGAGAGATGAGCGAGCGGCGTGCCCAGCGGCGCGAAGAAAAGTGGGTTGACCGAGCTCGGCGCAAGCACCCTGATCTTGGACACGATGAAGAAGTGGAACAACTATTAAGTTCAGAGTCTCGAAAGGAAGAGCCAGAAGAACCAGAAGAACCTGTGGTTGAGCCTCAGCCTGTACCTGTTAGTGAGGAACGCAAACGGCAAGAACTCGAGCAGTTGCGAAAACGTCGAGAGGAATTATCGCGGCAGCGTGCAGCAGAACAAGAACAAATGAGACGCCAGCGTGAAGAACAGGAAAGAATTCGCCGTGAACGAGAGAAGCAGGATGAAGAATCACTGAGTCAGAAAGAGGAAGAAAAACGCTCGGACCTAGATCCTGAACGCGTGGTTCAGGAGGCTGAGTCTGCACCTCCAAAACGCAAAATTTTCTCCGATCGGGGTGGTAACTTGATAACTCGAGTTTTTTCGAGAGATAAGAAATCGGCAGAGGGCGAGGACAACAATTCTGCTCATCGCCGAACTGGAGATTCGTTGGATGAATTGAAACGCGAACTCCAGGAAAAAGACGGTGAGCCTCTTCCTTACCAACCTAGACCTTTGGGAGGAACGTCTGACTGGCCTATGCCCGAGCCAGAAACACCTAGCGTACAGCAGCCAGAGAAGAAAAATTCGCCTCAGCATTCTGTGTTCCCTGCTGAGGCTGGCATGGAGAAATATGAGTTCCCATCGTACGAATTATTGAAAAAGGTTGAGATCTCGGCAGAGGTGACAGAATCCGAGCGTAATGAGCTGATAGCGACACAGCGCCTGATCATTTCATCGCTTAAATCATTTGGGGTTGAGGTTACTCCTGGCCCCATCACCAAAGGACCGACGATTACGCGATATGAGGTGGTGCCGGCAGAGGGCTTGCGCATTAACAAGATTACTAATTTGAAGGATGATTTGATGCGTGTCGTGAAAGCTGTATCGATGCACATCCTAGCTCCGGTCCCTGGTAAAGACACGGTTGGTATTGAAATCGCCAACCGCCGGAAAGTGCCGGTATCGTTGCGCAGCTTGCTGGAAGACCCCAGCTTCACCGCATCGACCAAAAAAATACCGTTAGCCTTGGGAAAAGATGTTTACGGCAATACTGTAATTGGCGATTTGGCGGCTATGCCCCACTTGCTGGTGGCCGGAACTACTGGTTCGGGTAAGTCGGTATGCATTAACAGCATTATCTCGTCGATTTTGTATCGGTTCCGTCCTGATGAATTGAAATTCATCCTTGTCGACCCGAAAGTCGTAGAGATGGAACCTTATTCTCGATTGCCGCATTTGATCATTCCTGTTGTGACTGAACCGAAGAAAGTGGTGGGGGCGCTGCGGTGGTGCGTCAACGAAATGGAACGGCGATATCATCTGTTTCAGAAAGTTCACGTTCGTAACTTCGAATCGTTCAACAATCGCCCCCCCAATCCATCGGAAAATGAACATTCTGTCCCCGAATTACCTGGGGACGAGGAGCTAGCTGATCGTGTTGCCCGTGAGCTTGAATTAGGGGAAGGTGGGTCCGTCTGGGATGATGAGGACGAGGAAGTGGACGAAATGAACGAGGAAGAAATCCCGGCACGTCTGCCCTATATTGTCGTTATTATCGATGAGTTGGCTGATTTGATGCAGACGGCTCCAGCTGATACTGAAGGTTACATTGCTCGGTTGACGCAGAAGGCGCGTGCTGCTGGTATTCATTTGATTGTGGCCACTCAAACGCCGCGCTCAAACGTGGTGACTGGGGTAATCAAAGCCAACATCCCCAGCCGAATTGCTTTCCAGGTGTCTAGCGCGTTGGACAGCCGGATTATTCTGGATCAGGGCGGTGCTGAAAACTTGTTGGGTAAAGGTGATTTGTTGTTCCTTCCTCCAGGATCTGCCAAACTGGAACGCGCTCAGGGCGCCTTCGTGTCAGACAACGAAGTCGAGGCTATTGTCGATCATTGTGCCAAACAAGCTAAACAGCGTTTCCTGATAGAAGTGCAACAATCTATCGAAATGGGTGGTGACGAACAGGACGATAACGGTAGCGGTGTTGACGCTGCCGACGAAGAAACCTTCGAGAGATGCGTAGAAGTCGTACGTAGTGAACGTAAAGCCAGTACTTCGCTTTTACAACGTCGCCTTCGTATTGGTTATGGTAAAGCTGCCCGTATGATGGAACTTTTGGAGGCACGAAAAGTTATTGCTCCTTCGGATGGTACTAATCGTCCAAGAGAGGTCCTCATCAAACCTCGAGAAGATTAAGAAAACTATTGAAAAGAATGATAGCCCTTTGATCGTGTCCAAAAATCAGAACCATCCATGTTACGGGTCTGGTTCAAATCCGCTGGTAAAAGCATGGTCGTAGTTTGAGGAAGAGATAGGGTTCGTCGAAGTGTCCACAACTCTTGGATTGGATCCGAGATAGAGTAGCATTGGCTGACTCGATCTTGTCCCTGTTGACTCCATAGCGAAACGAGTTAACTACCTTCTTGAGGTTCCTGAGAAGCCCTTGGGCTAATCGTTTTAAGGGCCCTATTTCACTTGCTTGGGCCATTCGTAGCCACTTGCTCAACCGCCATTGTCCTGCATTGAGATTGGAGGCATGCCAGATCTCGCGAAACTCTTCTTTAAGCACATAATTGTAGCTGATATGTTCTTGTTGATCCCCAGAAGAAGGAAGCGTTTGCTAGAAAGACAAAAAACATACTGTTTACTTTACATTTTTTGATGTCTTATTGCAATGTAGCGAAAAATCATTTTATCAATAAATTTGAGATAAAAGACTTCCCGTGGAATTGTTCTATTTCCGGACACTTAAGCAAGCAATACACAAGTTCGTTATGCTTTGAAACATTGGATTTATAGAGACTATCTGACCAATATTTTCGTCTTTCTAAAAAAGATTTATTGTCAATAAGAATTTGAATGATGCCGTTATAAAGATATTTAGTTATTTTGGGTGAATATGAATTGAAATGATTTATAGGAAAAGCTGACAATCCATCCCCTGTAAAATAACCATACACATAACCATATGGAGTATGTCGGTTATCTCCATCATCGAGTTTTTGTATTGTTACTTGATATTTTGAATTAAGTTGATGGATTAAGTCAGCATAAAAATTGCGTGCATTTATGTGTGCGAACTCTTCATATAAATCTTCACATGAAGCATATATAGGATCCATCAAGAGGTGCAAAGGAGTTAAAAACAAAATTTCCTCTAATTCAATACATCTAGGTATTTCGCGTGAATGAACAGCTTCAATATAAGTAAGAATAATGTTTTTATAGAAATTTAAATCTTTCCTTGCAATTCCTTCTCTTTCTAAATCTAGCAAAATTAACTTCCACGATCTGGATAAAGCATGATTGGCATAAATACCTACATGATTTGAAACTGCCCGATCATATAAAAACAAAAGAAGTTGATTAGGATATCCAATGTATTCGTTTTTATCATTAAAACAAGACTTAAAGTCACTATAGTCCCACAAATGATCTCGGTCTTCTTGATTATCGTGATTTGTATTGAAATAGGACAATATTGTCCCAATCAATAGACAAGAAATCAATATGATGGTATATATCTTTTGCTTTACACTTAAAAAAAGTTTCATACAACAATGAGAGAGAACAATGATACAGATTTCAAATCAATTCTACTTTGAATTGAATATTTATTTTCCGCAAGTGTCTTCTTTTAGAGATTCGCTTACTTCTTGCATGCTTTTAATTAAACGATTCATATAATCATCGATAGTTTTTGGGGTTATACTTGTTAAATGAATATGAGGCACGAAGTACTGAAGCTGGGTTACTGTACCATCGACGGTCACTTTCTTCATCGTCCGGCGCCCCTGGTAATCGTAGGCAAAACCAGAATGAGCATTGCCGCGAGGATCGCATTGCGCCGAGGAATCGGTTCCCTCACAATCGTAAGGACATAAACATTTTCTCTCATCAAGGACACTGCTGGAACGGGACAAAGCCATACTGTTTACTTAGCCATTTTTTGAGAGGATCACAAGAGGAAAATGACAAAATTGAAATTAAGAAAAAAGGATGAAGAAGTCTCTGTTAATATAGAACTTAGAAGCAGTTAAGTTCTCTTGATTAAGAATTTACAACTGCATTCTAAAATCTGATCCGTAATTGAAGGCAGATCAATATCCTCGTTTTCATATTTTTCTATCTCTTTTGGGGTAGGTAACGGCCGATAGAGAATGAAGAATCGAACTTCTCCAGGATTGCCTTTGAAAATACTGTCTTTGATCGGGCTGATAAACTCGGGGAAATCAGTTTGAAAATCACCCATTTTGAACACAAACTGCTTTCTGGCACCAGCCTTGATTATTTCATCAGTCAGGAATCCATTTGACCATGAGAGTCTTTCTTTTGTGGACTTTTTTAGACAATATTCAAGACCTCGATCAAATTCATATGACCATAATTGCATGCGAAAACCTTGCCATAATTTCCCGCTAAAACTTTTCACTTCACGGTTGAAATCCTCGTTGATGAGGCAAATATCTCTAGGACTTTCGTTATTAATGATGATATCGAACGTAAAGGAGATATCGTGACTTTTCTGATTGTTACTCAGCAATAATTGTGCTTGAGCTTCAACTCTGACTTCTAAACAGAATGCCATGCAGGAATAAAAAAACAGTAATGAAAAAATGAGGTAATTTACCATGGTTTTGTGTGTTTTTCCTAATTAATCTCGAAAAGTACTTGAACGTCATCTGATGATAAACGTAATGTTATTCATTTGTTTGATTGGTATTGGGTTGACTGTTTTTGTTGTTCTCTGAATTCTTTTAAATTAAACAGGTCTTCTATAATTTTCTTTTTCCCTCGATCATCAGTATATTGAATAAAAATTCTTATTATAGAGAATTCGGAATTAACAGAATCGTCATCCAATTCAGTAGCCAATTCTTCTTCAGGATTAGCATAGCGCAAATCATTCAATTTAATCGGAATCGTGATGCGAGAACCAGGCGCAATGATTTCATAGCTCGACCGAGATTCGGTTTTGTTGGGTCTGGGTAGTAGATATCGTTTCCCGAAGTTGGAAAGTAGTTCGAAATAACAATTTTCAATAATCCCATTGTTTTTTTTGATTTTTATATTTTCAGTGCTTCTATTGACAATATCAACGAATAAAGTGATGTCGGGCTTATTTTTATTCGTACGTTGGAGACGAGCCTTTGTTTCAAGAGTGACTTTCGGGTTAGAATCTTTAGAATAGTTTTGGGGGGAGGAAACCGGCGATTTTAGGATAACGTTATTTTGCTTGAATGGTTTAAGATCAAATTTGCTTTCTGCAATGTGTGCTTCGTTTCCATCACCTATATAATAGGTAAAAAAGACTCGACCATATCCATGAATGCCATGGAAAAATATGTCTTCTTTCAGAGAGATAGCAGAAAGACTAGTCCCTCCATAAGGCATGAATTCATTTAATCTGAAAATGAATTCTTTTGTAGTTCCTGCCTTGATTTCTATATCATTGTATCCCCAAAAGCCAAAAGCTCGCTCGTCAATATATACATGTGTTTCTGTGTAGAATCTAACTGCTCTATCCCGTGCCCATAATTCAATTCCACAGTCGATAAGATCACGCTCTCCTCCCTGGATCCTAAGTGAAATATCCTTTTTGCCTGCATTAGTGATTCTAGAAACAAAAATAATGTCGCGAATTCCTAGCTCTTGACATGGAATGACCTCAGTATGAACCTTGACGTCAGAACAAAACGCGTTGCAAACGTATAATAACAGGAAAAGAAAGAATCGAATCATTGTCAATAAATTGATATAGTAGGTAGATTTGTTTCTGAAGGAATTGACATATCGTCATTCATTTCCTTCCTCTTTCTTTTTTTTTAATTCTCCTAGATCAAATTTCCCTTCTGCTTGTTTCTCTTGATAGCTGTTTTTTTCATCTTTGACGTAGTATGTTAGGATGACGCTTCCATAGGTCTGAAAAGGTAAGGACTTTATCTTACGAACTAAGTCTTCGTTGAGCGGAATTTTAGGTACTAAATCAAGCAACCTCAATTTAATTCGTTCCGTCTCTCCCGCTTTGATGGTTTTTCTCGTCCACGCCAATGGAAACATATTATTTGCTGAATAAGACACTTCTACCTCTTCCCGAGGCCATATTCTAACGCCTAGATCTGAGAGCCATAATTCAACTCCACATCCCAAAATTGTACCATCAAACTCTTTGACAAAAATGTCGTATTGGTTGTTGTTGACGATGTCAATGATAAAATAGACAATTTCATTTATCTTCTCCTCACTTTCTTCCGCAGACACAGCTAGTTGCTTAAATTCAGCGTCTACGTTAATGCGTACCTCAGAAGAAAAAGCACAACAGATTGAAAGTAAGGGAAACAAAATCCAAAAGAATAGCTTCATGATTGTAAATATATTATAATTCAGGGCAGGTCATGTCAATAGGTTTGGGCTCTGGTACTTGGTGAGGAGTGGCAACTATGTCAAATATACTTTCGCCATACCTCCATTGTGTCCCTTCAGTATTCAGGTATGATTTAGATTCATTTGAAATCTTATCTTGTTGTATTTCGGTCCATGTTAAAAATTGTTTTTCAGCTTCATTTTGCCAAGCAATTAATTTTTTACGTAATTTTTCTCTATATTTATCAGCTTTTATAGAGTTTAACCCTTCTTCAATACATTTATTTTTAATTTCACCTTCGAATATTTTCAGATAGCAATCATAAGCTTTGCGATAAACAGTAACTCTTCTGGCTTCGTGTTTGCGAATTTCTTCTAGTCCTCTGGCTGTGTATAGTTTATTGAGGCCATCTTCTACTACGTTTACTACAATGCTAACATCAAATTCTATTGACTCTTCTATGAAAACTCGGCATCTCCTACTTTTTTTATTTTGAGATTTAATAACTTTATTTTTCCCACGTCTTGATAGTTTACGAACATCATCCTGTTCCTCCTCATTGATTCGAATTTGCAAGATATTTTTACTTCGGGATATTCTAGTGGTACTGCCTAACCACTTGGTAGGCATGTCTTTAGTGTCATTAGAAACTCCTTGTAAGGCGACTTTAAATGCTTGACCTAACGAATCCATTCGCAATACAGGCTCATTTCCAACAAACCCATACAAATTCTTTCCGCCCTGTACTCCGATGGGGTCTCTGGAAATCCAGCGACCATCGCGTGGATTGTAGTGGCGGTAGTTGTAATAGACCAGACCGAGTTCGCCGTCGGCGTATTCGCTCGACCACTGGAGCGGCTGTGTGAGGTTCCCCGTCTGCTGGAGGAGGGCTCCGTAGGGGGAGTAGTCGTAACTAGCTGCAATTTGGCCGCTCTCGTCGAAGAGTTCGCACACGTTCTTAGTCAGGTCGAATCCGTAC
>CASFPZ010000035.1 GCA_949296365.1 uncultured Akkermansia sp.
CGCCTTATACAAGGAAGGTGAATGAAAGGACCTTGTATTCGGGAAAAGTTGAATAATATCTCAGATTAAGATGCTATGAATAAGTGGGGGATTATGATGGTTGCTGTCTCATTAGTTGCTGCACCGCTATGCGAGACTTGCAAAGCCAAAGACAATTTTACAATTGTCAGAGACAGAATCGTTTCGAGTGTGATGCCGGATGATGGCAAGAAAGGTTCAAAAAGTCTTGATAATCAGGTGAACAAGATTTGGAAGACCCTCGGTGAAGATGGCGCTTTCGCCGGTATTGACTACCAAAATCATCATCGCACGAAATGGACCCCCATCAAACACTGGGATTCGTTGATGACGTTGAGCCAGGCCTATGTGACTCGCGGTTCTCAGTATTACCATGATCAAAAGTTAGCTCAATCGATTAAACAAGCGCTACGATATTGGTTGAAGGTAAAGCCATATTCCAAGAATTGGTGGGGGAACAAGATTGCTATGCCCAAACGGTTGGGGTGCCTCCTCCTAATGTTGGAAAATGAGAACAATATCTTGGAACCTGAACTGCGCAAACACTTAATTAAGTACTGGGAGGACAATTCACTGGCTTTATCAAGTCAGACCGGCGCGAACAAAGTCGACGTCGCCATTCATTATCTGTATCGAGCATGTTTCACCAAAAACAAAGCGTTGATGAAAGAAGCTGTCGACGCCCTTTTGGAGCCGCTCGCATACACGATGAAAGAAGGGATCCAACATGATTTGTCATATCACCAGCATGGTCCTCAATTGTACATCGGCGGCTATGGTTCTGTCATGCTCCACGGCATTATGGAAACCTCGAAATTCCTAGAAGGAACAGAATTTGCTCTATCGGGAGAAAAACTTGAGATTTTGAGCCGATTTGTACGAGAAACTTATTTGCCGTCGATACGCGGTGATCACATGTCGTGGACAGTTCTCGGACGTGGTGTGACGCGGGAACGCGCGACCTTGCAACGCGGTCTGGATCGGATGGCACGACGGCTCATGGTGATGGACCCAGAGCACAAACGCGACTACCAAGAGACCATCGATCGGGCTGTAGGGAAGAAGGGGCCTGGGTATGGCGTTGCACCGCGCAGCCGTGTCTATTACCGTTCCGACTATGTCCGGCATCAACGCGAGGGGTTTTTCTATGACATCCGAATGGTGTCTAACCGGACAGATAGAAACGAGTCGGGCAACGGGGAAGGGTTGAAAGTGTACTTTTTGTCTGATGGCGGCAGTGCATTGATGATGACGGGGCGCGAATACGAGGAAATTTTCCCGGTTTGGGATTGGGCGGCGGTCCCAGGAACAACATGTCCGCAAGTTGACTCTATCCCTCATGATTCTGATTGGGGAAAAATTGGCAAAAATTCATTTGTGGGCGGTGCGTCTGACGGACGATATTCGGTCGTGGCCTATCAGTACCGGGACCATGATTTTGGAATTAATTCATCGGCTCGTAAATCATGGTTTTTATTTGACCGAGAGATTGTTTGTCTGGGATCAGACCTTCAATCGACGAATGGAGCCCCCTTAGCCACGACGATCAACCAATGCCTCTGGGATGGCAAAGCGATTGTGCGCGAACAGGGGCGCAGCCAGGAGGTAAATACGTTGGGGTATGAAGCAAAAGGCAAGCAAGCTTGTTGGATTCTGCATGGTGGGGCGGGCTACTACATCCCACAGGGGAACCGGGCTACTGTGCGTATACGCCAACAACAAGGACGCTGGAAAGATATCAATGCCAATCATTCTGACAGGCTCATCGAGAAAGACGTCTTTTTACTGCAGCTTGATCATGGCGTACGCCCCTTCGAGGCTTCGTATTCGTACATCATCGTCCCGGGGTTGACTCAAGAGAAGGAACTCGAGGCATATTTGTCTGAAACTCGTAATTCGGGAGTAGAGATCCTCCAAAACAGCAAAGACCTCCAAGCTGTTTATCACGAGGGATTGGATATTCTCCAGGTCGTGTTCTGGGAACCGGGTTCGTTCGACTTTCGAGGGGGAACCTTCCAAGTCGACCAGCCCTGTATCTTGATGATGAAGCGTTCTCCCGCCGAAGGTATTACTTTCTACATAACCGATCCAACCGGTAAACTGGAGAACGTCTCGTTGACCTTGTCGTCTAAAGGCGCAAAAGATCGAAAAATCGTCTTTCCCACGGGGAAGGACCAACCGTGGGAAAAAGGTCGGACTCACGGCTATCGCATGAAATCAAAACAATTTTTTACCCTTAACTGACGTCGTAACACCTTCAGTTTTAAGACAACTCAACCTGTAACATGAACGGAAAACAAAGAATACAAGCGGCTTTAGCCGGGGAAATGCCCGACAAAAGGCCGGTGATGCTCCATTGTTTCATGGCGGCGGTACAAGAAGCCGGTGTCAGTATGCGCGAATACCGGAACGATCCCGAAGTCGCGGCCCGATGCCATATCGATTTTATTGAGAAATATGATTTGGACGGCGTTTTGTTCGATGTCGATACAGCTTTGCTTGCCGGGGCGGCTGGCGCTGGCATTGACTACCCCGAAAACGATCCCGCTAGAGTTTGCCAACCTCTTTTGGACGACCTGGAGGATTTAAACTGCCTTCGCCAAGTCGATATCAGTCGGAATGCTCGGATCCAACATTCCTTGGAAGCCGTACGGCTTTTGAAAAAGTATTTTGGCGATGAAATCTACGTGCGTGGCAATTGTGACCAGGCGCCGTTTTCCCTAGCTTGCGCACTGAGAGGCCCCGAGAATTTCATGATGGATTTAATCATGGACGAAGAACGGGCCTTAGAGTTAATCGAAACATTGACTCCCTTGACGTGTCAGTACATCGAGTTGATGGCTGCGACTGGAGCCGACATGGTTTCCAACGGAGACAGCCCGGCGGGGCCCTCGATGGTTTCGCCGGAGATGTACCAACGGTTTGCCTGGCCTGCTGAAAAGAAAGTTTGTGAAGCTGCTCACGCTAAGGGGCTTCCCTGGTTGTTACACATTTGCGGCAATACAGATTTGATTCTCCCGGCAATGAATACCTTAGGATGCGACGCAGTCGAGTTGGATTACCTGACGACACCAGAATTGTGTTACGACATTTTCCATGAGCGGACGGCCTTGTTTGGTACGGTGGACCCGAGTGGTGTTTTAGCCTTGGGAACGCCGGAGATAGTTGAGGCGGAATGCAAAAAGCTCCTCGAGGTTTACCGGGATTGCCCACGGTTGGTGCTCAGTGCTGGATGCGCATTGCCGCCCAATACCCCTGAAGAGAATATTCGTACCTTGGTGCGGTGCGCTCATCAGAGCTAATGAAAGCTAACTACACAATGATGTTGATGAACCAAAGAATAAGTCGCCTCAGCTCCAGGTGGGTAGCTGGATTGTGCGTTGTATTGTCCTGCTGGGGGGGGTAGTTCCTTGTCCTATGGGCTGTCCGATGAATGTGCCCACCCGCAAGTTGCCTCAGCAACCTCGCCCAATTGCTATTTGGTGCCTTTGCCCAATCAGATGCACTGGGAGAATGGGTATTTCCCATTCACTCGGCAGACAATTATTGCCTGTACGGTGGTTGACGAAGGAATAAAAAAATCAGCCTGTTATCTCCAGAAAACATTGGGGTTGTCCACGAAGAAACCTGTTGTTGTTGGACAGGGCACCAGGATCCCCCCAAAAAGTATCATCCTGCAAAAATCGACCGACGGCGAGTTGGGCAAAGAAGCTTACCGCCTCCTGGTAAGCCCCGATGGAATCACGATTGAGGCAGCTGGTGAGGCTGGGATGTTTTATGGTGTCCAGACTCTATTGCAGTTGTTGCCGATGGACGTGTATGGGCAACAAGCGAAACACAGAACGCAACCTAGCGAGTCCCCTGCGTGCAAATCGTCGATCGGCCTGCCTATTCGTGGCGAGGGCTGATGCTGGATTGTTCTCGGCAGTTTTTTACCGTCGATGAGATCAAACGCCTGTTAGACCAAATGGCCATTGCCAAGATGAACGTGTTCCATTGGCATCTGACGGATGACAACGGGTGGCGTATCGAGATTAAAGGGTATCCCAATTTGACGAAGCGTGGGGCAACCTGGGTTAACAGCTCATTCCCGGACAATGGAAAAACCTTGTTCTACTCTCAAGACGACATTCGAGAAATTGTCCGCTATGCTAGCGATTTACACATCACCATTGTCCCGGAGATCGAACTGCCCGGCCATGCTCTGGCAGCCATACTTTCATATCCTGAATTATTCTGTGTCGGTGCAGAAATTCCCAAACTTGACGTGTCGGATTTTTGGATAATTTACAATGCTGTCGGTTTTACTCCACCCATTTGCATGACGCGCCCGGAAGTGGTGAAGTGGATGCATTCTGTCCTCGATCAGGTCATGGACTTGTTCCCCGGTAAATTCATCCACATCGGGGGAGATGAAGTCCCTCAACACGCTAAAAAGTGGAGCCAGTGCTCTAGCTGTAGTAAGCTAATGAAATTAAAAGGGCTTTCTGACAATGATATGCAGAAATACCTCGCCGAGGAATTACGTGACTATGTCGGCAAACGCGGTAAACAAGTGATCGGGTGGAGTGAAATGTACAACGGTGGCGCTGTACCGGGAACGGCCCTCATGGACTGGATAGGCGGCTCCCCAAAAGCCCTAGAGGCGAATTGCCCGGTAGTCGCTTCTCCCACATTCTGCTCGTACCTCGATTACCAGGAAACGCCGGGAGATCCCATCACGACTCCGAGAAGTTCATGCTCCCTTCAGACGGTTTATCAATACGATCCCAGAAAGGGTGTCTCTCCTGATAAACAAAATTTGATCTTGGGCAGCCAGGGAAATTTGTGGACTCATATTGCTCGCAACGAACGGGAAATCCAATTCTGTTTGTTCCCAAGGGCCTTGGCAGTGGCCGAACGGGGGTGGACGGAGCTTGAACACCGGTCCTATGAAGACTTCCGCCAACGGTTACAGGGACAATTTACCAGGATGCAGCTTCAAAACATCCGCTTTAACGTCCCTGAACCCGAATGCCGCTTGGAAACCAAGAATGGGCAAGATCCCGTCCTGACGATTCACAATCCGGCGGGTGACGTGGGCCAGGTGTTCTTCAGTTGGGATCGCTCGCCAACGGAAAAATCCGCCATGCGTTACAAAGGGCCAGTCGCCGTCCCTCGTGGAGTTCGTAGCGTCCAGGCAATGACTATTCTTGATGATCAGTGGACCAGCCAAATCGTCAAACAAGAAATCCCAGCCAAACAATAGTGGCCGAGGTTGAGCTCATTGGACAAAACGCGCTTCCCGGAGGGGTTCTCCCCCCTCCTCCGGGTGGACATTGCAGGGATTCCGTGGAACTTGGCCAGGTAATGGTGAACCAACGGATTTCGTTTGTCTTGCAAAGCAAGATCAAGTATATAAAAACGCGAAATATCCATGAGCGGGAATCTAGGGGATGGTTTGAAGGGTTGTCGGCTTGTTCCACCGGGAAACACAAGGAGAACAATCTGTAGGACGCTGAATAATATAGGGGCGATATGGTGGAATTAACACCTAACGATGTAAACGGAGAAAATAACGTATGATTACAGGTACAATAAAAAATAAAGTAGATAAAATCTGGGAGGACATTTGGGCGGGGGGGATCACAAACCCTCTGACCGTGATTGAGCAGTTGACCTATTTGATGTTTATCCGTTCTCTTGATGAAAAGGAACTGGAAACAGAAGACCTTGAAACCATCACCGGTGAAAAAATGGATAAAATTTTTCCTCAGTCCCCTACAGGGCAGGCCATGCGCTGGAGCAAATTCAAGAACAACGATCCACGCAGTATTTACGAGGTGGTTTCCCAACGGGTGTTCCCGGCCATTAAAAACATGAAATACGGTCGTCTCCCGGATTTTACGCAACAGGGAGAAATGATCGAAATCGAGGAAGATCCCCAAAAAGCTACGGGAAAAGACTCGGCTTTTGCCCGGTACATGAGCGATGCAACGTTTATGATTCCTACCCCTCAGCTGTTACAAAAGATCATCACTGGGCTGGACGACTTGTATGAACACGATATTGCCAACCTGGATATGCAGGGGGACCTGTATGAATATATGTTGGGCAAACTCTCCACAGCCGGTCAAAACGGTCAATTCCGTACGCCACGCCACATCATTAAAATGATGGTGGAACTTCTGCAACCTACTCCGGATGATACGATCTGCGATCCGGCCTGTGGCACGGCAGGCTTTCTTGTGGAATCGGCTGAGTTCATCCGCCTTCATCATGAAAGCACGATGACCGACGAACAATGGGGCCATTTTAGGGGACCTATGTTGACCGGTTTCGACACCGACCGCACGATGTTGCGGCTTTCGGCCATGAACCTGATGCTCCACTCCATCACCTACCCAGAAATCGATTACAAAGACAGCGTTTCCAAACAAAACCAAATCCGTAATCAATACACGATATGCCTGGCCAACCCGCCCTTCAAAGGCAGTATTGACGTCGAGAGCATTAATGATGATCTGAAAGCTGTCACCAATACCAAGAAAACCGAACTGTTGTTTTTGGCTCTGTTCCTGCGGATCCTGAAAATAGGTGGCCAATGTGCCTGCATTGTTCCGGATGGCGTGTTGTTTGGCTCTTCCAAAGCTCACAAAGCCATCCGTAAAGAGCTGGTGGAAAACCATCAACTCCGAGCGGTGATTTCCATGCCTTCCGGCGTCTTCAAGCCCTATGCCGGTGTCTCGACTGCTGTACTGGTCTTTACCAAGACGGGCGCGGGCGGTACAGACAACGTGTGGTTTTATGATATGAAAGCCGATGGCTTTTCCCTGGATGACAAACGCAGCGAGATTTCAGAGAACGATATTCCCGACATTATCGAACGGTTCCATCATCTTGATAAGGAAACCAGCCGACAACGCACTGAACAGAGCTTTTTTGTTCCCAAACAAGAAATCGCCGACAATGACTACGACCTGTCTATCAATAAGTACAAAAAGGTCGAATATGTGCCGGTAGAGTACCCTCCTACAGCGGAAATCATGGCTGACTTGCATAAACTGGAAATGGAAATTACCGCAGGACTGGCGGAGTTAGAGGAGATGCTGTGATGACAAGACTGGACGAAATATTTGATTTGCAGATGGGGAAAACGCCGTCTCGAAGTAACGTTGATTACTGGACTGACGGCCAATATGATTGGGTGTCTATTGCTGATTTAGGTACCTACCAAAAATATGTAGAGGATACGAAAGAAAAGATTTCTGCGTCAGCTGTCCAAGAAAGCGGAATAAAAAGTGTTCCGGCCAACACCGTTATTATGAGTTTCAAGCTTTCCTTAGGAAAAACTGCTATTACCCAGGAGCCTGTATATACCAATGAAGCAATAATGGCATTTATTCCGACTGGAAAATACCCAGTGTTACCTGACTATTTTTACTATTTGTTTTCTGCAAAGGATTGGACAAAAGGTACAAATCGTGCAGTTATGGGCACAACTTTAAATAAAGCAATTCTTGGTACAGTTCCCGTAACTGTTCCTCCTTTTAACGAACAGCGCAAAATTGTGGTGGTTTTGGACAAGGTCAGCGACCTGCTTGCCAAACGCCGCCAACAGTTGGACAAACTGGACGAATTGGTGAAATCCCGATTTATCGAGATGTTCGGAGATTGCGTAGTTAACCCAAAAGGTTGGAAAACAAAGTGCCTTGAAGATATAGCTGAAGTTGGTTCCAGCAAACGTGTTTTTATCGAAGAATTACAAGAATCAGGGATTCCCTTTTATCGTGGCACAGAAGTAGGCGCTCTAGCAGAGGGGAAGCAAATTAGCCCTGAATTATTTATTACAGAGGAACATTACACAGAGCTTTGTAAAGCTATCGGCGCACCGCAGATTGGTGATTTGTTAATGCCGTCTATTTGCCCAGATGGCCGAATTTGGGTGGTTAACACTGAAAAGCCATTTTACTTCAAAGATGGCCGAGTCCTGTGGGTGCATGCAATAGATAATAGTTACAATCCTGTTTTTCTGTTATATACGTTAAAAGATCGGATTATGGCTGACTACAGTAGCATCGCATCGGGGACAACTTTTGCAGAATTAAAAATTTTTGCTTTGAAAAAATGTCGAATTTTTGATGTGCCTATAGCATTGCAAAATGAGTTTGCTGCCTTTGTTGCCCAGACCGACAAATCAAAATCTTTCGATGAGTGGGAGGTAGCAGCATGACCAAGAAGATTAGATTGGGAGATATTGCAACACTCATTACCAAAGGAACCACGCCTACTACAATGGGCTTTTCCTTTGTTAATGTGGGTATTAACTTTGTGAAAATCGAAAGTATTAGTGAGAATGGTGTGTTTCTTCTGGACAAATTTGCTCACATTACCAACGAATGTAATGATAAACTTAAACGTTCACAATTACAGGAAAATGATATATTGTTTTCCATAGCAGGCGCTATTGGTAGATCTACAATTGTACCCAGAAGCATATTACCAGCCAATGTAAACCAAGCCTTGGCCATAATTCGTATTCCTCAAAACGCGATCAATCTTCACTTTGTGTTGTATGCACTTCAATCACAAACAGTCGAGGAACAATCAGAAAAACAAAAACAGGGTGTAGCACAGTTAAATTTGTCACTAAAGAACATTGGAGATATTTTGATACCGCTTGTTTCCTATAAAGAACAGGACGAAATTGTAAAGAATCTAACTACAATTGACACAATAATAACCTTACGGAAAGAGCAGAAGCATCTTATTGATCAACTCGTTAAGTCCCGATTTATCGAGATGTTTGGTGATCCGCAGAGTAATCCTCACGGATACAGATCTGTGAAACTATCCACTATAGCTACATATTTTAACGGATTAACTTACAAACCAGAAAATGTGGTTGAAGAAGGCACGATCGTCTTGAGGTCTAGTAACATCCAGAATAATCAGTTGGATTTTAAAGATATAGTACGTGTGGCTTGTTTCATTAAAGAACGATTTATGGTGCAGAAGAACGATATTCTAATGTGTTCAAGAAATGGTAGTGCTAAACTAGTTGGCAAGGTTGCTTTGATAAAAGGTATTCAAGAACCAATGAGCTTTGGGGCGTTCATGATGATTATCCGTAGCCAATATTTCGGATATCTAATGACGTACTTCCAAATGGAGGCATTCCGACGGCAACTCAAAACTAGTGCAACAACAACAATTAACCAGATTACAGGCGGAATGCTTGACGAGGTGACAATTCCGTTGCCTCCGATGTCGTTAGTAGAACAATTCACTACTTTTGTTTCCCAGGTCGACAAATCAAAATTGTTCATTTTGAAAAGTATTGATCGATATGATGAGTTGAAGTATCATTTAAATGTGATCATTGGATTGTCCTAGGACCCTGAAAGAAGTATAGAAGAGGAGAAAATGTGATGTCTAATTTTAGTTTTTTAGAGACGAAGAAAGAATATGAGTTATTTGGTCCGGCCTGCATAGAAGCCGAGAACATTTATGCGTCATCTCCAACCATGTGTGCCATTGGTTGTCGGAAAGCGTTGGAGTTGGCAGTAGGTTGGATGTATCGAGCAGATCCGAGTTTGGGGGTACCAGAAAAGGAGAATTTGAACTCTCTTCTTGAAGAGAAGAAATTCTGTTCTAACGTACTAGAAGAAATCCGGGTCAACTTATTATTTATCAATAGGCTTGGGAATCGTGCTGTTCATACGAATGAGAAGATACAAGCAAGCGATGTGCGTCTAGCGCTGAAGTGGGTGTTTATATTTGTTCAGTGGATTGACTATCGCTATGGGGCCGATTATCAACAACGGATTTTTGATGAGAAGTTAATTCCCACAGAAAAGGTACTAGTGGATATACAGAAAGTCAAAGAGCAGGAAAGTCTGCTGGAGGAAAAGAACACGAAAATCAAAGAGTTGTACGAGCATATTGAGCAGATGTCTGCCCAATATGCTGCAGAGAAAGAGAAAAATAAGGAGGATCGTTCTTTCCCATGGGAAGAGTTGTCTGAGTTTGAAACGCGGAAACGGTATATTGATTTGGATTTGGAATCCATGGGGTGGAAACTTGATGGGCCGGAGGCGGATGTGAAGGAAGAATATCTTGTAGAGGGCATGAGGGGGGAAGAAGGCACCAAGGGGTATTGCGACTATGTGTTATTTGGCAAGGATGGACGACCGTTGGCTGTGGTAGAAGCCAAACGATCTGCCAAGGAGCCCCAAAACGGACGAACTCAGGTTAAATTATACGCAGATTGTTTAGAGCGCCAATTTGGTGTACGGCCCCTGATGTTTGTTACGAACGGAGTGGAGACCTATTTCTGGGACGACCAATCAGGGCCGATGCGTCAAGTTGATCGTGTGTTCAGCAAGGATGATTTGCAAAAGTTGATCAATCGGCGAGCGGAACGGCAGGATCTGATGAAAATCAGCATCGATGATCGAATTACAGACAGATATTATCAAAAAGCGGCTATCCGTGCTGTATGCGAACAGATTATGGAGAAGAGGCGCAAACATTTGCTGGTTATGGCGACTGGTACGGGGAAAACCAGGACAGCTGCCAGCTTGGTTGATGTGTTAAGCCGAGGAAAATGGGTTACCAATATTCTTTTTTTGGCGGACCGTACTGCTTTGGTGAAACAGGCCAAGGATGATTTCAAGAATTATTTGCCGGACTTGTCTCTATGTAATTTGTGTAACAACAAAGATGATTGGAATGCTCGCATTGTGTTTTCCACCTATCCTACGATTCTGAATGCTATCGAGGATGAGACCTCCAAATCGACTAAATTTACTCCGGCGCATTTCGATTTAATCATTATTGACGAAAGCCACAGGAGTATTTTCAAAAAGTACCGGGATATTTTTAAGTATTTTGATGCCTTGTTGGTTGGGCTCACTGCTACGCCGAAGACAGATGTCGATCGCAACACCTATGACTTTTTCGAGAGAGAGCCAGGGGATCCTACTTATGTCTACGAGTATACAAAAGCGGTGTATGAAGATCACGTACTTGTCCCATATTACAATTACGAGGTTAAAACCAAGTTCCTGGAGGAAGGGATTTACTACGATGATTTATCTGACGAGGATAAAGAGCGGTACGAGGATGATTTTACAGAAGACGGGGAGATGCCGGAATCTATCCGAGCCGAGGCTCTTAATAAATACGTGTTCAATGAAAAAACGGTAGACATGGTTTTGCAGGATTTGATGGAGCGGGGAATCAAAGTCGCGGGAGGAGATCGACTGGGTAAAAGCATCATCTTCGCTCGAAATAAGCGGCATGCCGAGTTTATTTTAGAGCGATTCAATAAGCTCTACTCTAAGTATTGTGGTAATTTTGCGCAGCGTGTGATTTGCGACGACAGTTATGCGCAAACCATCATAGATGACTTCAAGCAACCGGAAAAGAATCCGCATATTGTCGTGTCTGTCGATATGATGGATACCGGCATTGACGTGCCAGAGTGCGTCAATCTAGTGTTTTTCAAGAAGGTGTGCTCAAAAACAAAATTTTGGCAAATGATAGGTCGGGGTACTCGCTTGTGCAAAGGGTTGTGCTGTAAAGACCCGATTGATGGTGAGTACACGGATAAACGAAGATTTTTAATCTTTGATTATTGTGGGAATTTTGAATTTTTCCGGGAACACGTGAATGGTTATAAGAGCCAAAGTACTAAAAGTTTGTCGGAAAATATTTTCTGCAAGCAGGTTAAAATTGTCAAAGCGTTGCAGGCGAGTGCTTTTGCTGGAGACAAGTACCAAGAATGGAGGAATGAAATTATTGAGGGCTGTCAAAAACAGGTTGAAGAACTGAATCCGGAGTTGATTTCTGTCAGATCGCAGAGGCTGTATGTGGAGAAATATAAAAAGGAAGGGGCTTTCGATTCTCTTGACGAAGGAACTCAAGGAGAGTTGTTAGAGAAGATTGCACCGCTGGTGAGCCTAAATGAATCTGATGAATGGGCTAAACGGTTTGACGACTTGATGTATAGGCTGATATTAAATCACATTGAAAAAGTGTCTGATTTCCAAAAAGATAAGAATACTCTGTGTGAATTTGCTTCTTCATTGGAGGATAAGGCTAATATCCCGTTTATTAAGGAGAAATTGCCGTTGATTCAGGAAATCCAAACCGAGGAATTCTGGGAGGCAAATGATATTCTCTCGTTTGACATGGTGCGGAAAGAGCTTCGTGGGTTGATCAAGTTTATAGCCCAAGAGCGTGAAACCCAGAAAAATATCATTACTCGCCTGGAAGACTCGGTTACGGATAGTCAGGGTGGGCGTAGATTGGAGGAACCTGATGATTTTGAAAGTTATCGTGAAAGGGTGACTCGTTACGTCAAAGAACACAAAGACAACATGATGGCGATTTATAAATTGACGAATAATATGCCTTTGGACGAGGTGGATTACCGAGAGCTGGAACGAGTTCTAACGTCTGAGTTAGGGACCAAAGAAGATTATGAACGAGAATATGAAAATATATCCTTTGGTCTGTTGATTCGCAAGATTGTCGGGTTGAATCACGAGGCAGTGATGCAAGCGTTTTCTAACTTTATCAATGATCACTCTCTCACTCAGGAACAAATTACGTTTGTCGAGAAGATCATCCGCCATATCGAAGAAAATGGATATTTGGAAAGGAAAAAACTTCAAGAGCCACCGTTTGACAGGCCGATTAGTTTTATCAAGATGTTTGATGAAGAGACTTGCCGTAAATTAATAGAAACAATCGATCAGATCCAGAAGAACGCTGAATCAAATGTGGCTTCATGACGGCGCTTCAGGTATGTAAAACAAATCCTGGGGTGTGGGGGAAGAAGGTTGCAACCTTAAATAGCAAGGTCGGATGAGGGGAATATGCCTTCCGGGTGGATAGGGTCCGGAAGGCATGGTGGTAAGGGGGGAGAATTCCTATTTCAGGAGTAGGCTTGTTTTGTGTTTGTCGACCATGAGGTCGAAAGAACCGGGTTCGAGGTGTGTTTTACCTGTGTCGTCTACGAAGGAGAGATCGCGGCTGGGAACAAGTGAGAATTGGACCTTTTTCGTTTCTCTGGGGTTGAGTTGTACTTGCTGGAAGGCAATGAGACGTTTAACGGGCTGGGTGATGGAGGCGGCCCGGTCGCGGATGTAGAGAAAGACAGTTTCTTTGCCTGCGGTTTTTCCTTTGTTGGTGACTTCTACGCTTACCGTGCAGGAGTCTTGTGGTGTTATTTCCGAAGCAGATAATTCTAAGGAACTGTAAGAATATTCTGTGTATGAAAGGCCTGAGCCAAACCAGTACATGGGCTCAGAGCTCATATCCTGGTATTTCCCTTGGTAGGGGCGGGCGCTTGGTCGCATGTTGTAATAGATAGGGATTTGTCCTTCAGTTCTAGGGAAGGTTACAGCCAAGCGACCTGATGGGTTTTCTTTGCCTGTGATGATGTCTGCTACGGCATGCCCTGCTTCGGTGCCAGGATGCCAGGTGACAAGAATGGCTTTTACATAAGGCTCTATTTTCTGCAAGGATATGGGGCGCCCTGTTGCTAGGAGGAGGACGATGGGTTTCCTAGTTTGGGTTAACTTGTCAAAAAGTTGCAATTGGGGAATTGTTAGCGAAAGAGATCCACGACTGGCATTTTCCCCGTTCATAGCATGGTTTTCGCCGAGACATAGCAGGATGACGTCGGATTGTTGGGCAATGGCTACTGCTTCATCGAGCATTTGATTGCTTCCCTTATTATAGTCACACCCTTTGGCGCTGCGGATGCGAACTTTATCTCCACAAGCGGCACGCAAACCTTCTTCTAAATCGATTGTGTCTTTAGCCTCGCCGCGTCCAGCCCAACTCCCGAGTAATGCCCTTTTGTCTTTAACAATAGGACCAATGAGCGCAATGTCGTCGACTTCAGGTGTTAGCGGTAGAATGTGATTGTCGTTTTTTAGCAGGACCATGGATTCAACAGCCATTTGTCGTGCTTTTTGACGGTTAATGGGTAACAGTAGCCGTTCTGAAGCTGGACGTTCCTGTACAAGAGGTTGATCAAACAAACCCAACTCGAATTTAACGCGTAGAACGCGGCGGACTGCTTCATCAATGGTTTTCAGATCAACCTTTCCCTCTTCAACGAGTTTGGGCAGATGATCTCGGTAATAGCTGTTGATCATTTCCATATCTAATCCAGCTTCCAGACATTTTTCAGCGACCTCGGGATCAGTATCAACGTATCCCTGATTTTTCACTTGGCCAGTCGAACACCAGTCAGCAACAACAAAACCTTTGAAATTCCATTGATTGCGAAGGATTTCCGTCAATGTGTAGTGATTAGCTGAAGCGGGTACGCCGTTGATGGTGTTAAAGGCGCCCATTAAGGTACATGCGCCAGCCTGAACCCCAGAATGATAGGGGGGAAGGTAGGTCTCCCAAAGAGCCTGGCGCGAAATATCGGTTGAGGTATAATCTCGACCTCCTTCCGATTCGCCATAGCCGACGAAATGCTTGAGGCATGCCGCGATAGTATAAGGCGGTTTTTCCCCTTGATATCCTTTGACTGCTGCTGCTGCATAGATACTGGCAGCATAGGGATCTTCTCCAAAACCCTCGACGATGCGTCCCCATCTGGCATCTCGAGCAATGTCGATCATTGGCGCGAATGTCCAGTCGATTCCTGCCCCTTTGGATTCTTGAGCTGCAATGGCGCAACACTCGCGTAGTAGCTCTGGATTCCACGAACATGCTTGGGCTAGCGGAGTTGGGAAGATCGTTTTGAATCCATGGATGACATCGTGAGCGAAAATGATGGGAATCCCCAGTCGAGTACCCTCAATGGCTTTTTTCTGGAAAGCATTGCGTACTAGGGGATCTTCATTGTACATGATGGCTGATCCTAGACGGGCATCAAAGTCGGAGACTCGATGCTGGACGTTGTTGATATTGTCAACGGTGCCGATGGTCGTTTGAGAAAGTTGTAAAACCTTCTCTTCCAGGGTCATTTGCTTAATTAAACAATTGATGCGTTGTTTAGTAGGTAGGGAAGAATTTTTGTATGAAGTATCCAATTCATCCGCGTTTGTAATCAAGAAATGCCCTATAACCAGCCCGATTAACACCAGAGGTATCGGATTGTAGATTATTGCGTGCATAGACGGTATTATTAGCAGTTAATAAAAACACGAATGAATTGAAACCAATCTTTCACGGGCAGACAGGGATTACTATGGGAAAATCTCTTTCATGAATTTTGAGTTTTTTTGGAGTACTGGACAAGCGCTAGATTGACTTGATGGATTTAAATAAGGCATAATGTGCGCATGAGGTACAACCTACGATTACTGAGCATGTTGTTGTTGGGCGGCGTGTTTGTCGGTCTCTTGACATCATGTGTCGACAAACAGAAGAAACAGGCTCAGTTAGAAAGGGAAACGGCCAAGATGCTTCAAGAAATTCAGACTATGGAAATCGAGTCTGCCAAGGTAGTTTCCATTCCCAATAGAGATCAACAATTGGTGCAGTTTGAGGAAGATATTCAAATTTTGTCTCAGCAGGAAAATAAACTTGATAAGTATATTGAGGCTCTTGATATGAGACGCGAAGCGTTACGCCTTAAATTGGATGAATTCAGCAAAAGCCATCCAGTCGATTAATACTTTGTTAAATTATGATTGATTCGGAAAATCGCAATAGTCGGCTTCGAGAAGATGTGACCCAAAAAATGGCCGATATGAATAACGAAATCGCTAGACAAGATGCTGAAGCAGCGCGTCTTCGCGAGGAACACAAACAAAAACAAAGGGAGGAAGAGAATAAATACGGTCCTCGCGGCCATTTTTTCAAAGTGAATTTTTCTCAGACAGATCAAGAAATTAGTTCTACTGAAAAACCGGTGGGGCAGTCTCAAGCGGCTTCTAAAAAGCAATCTTCTCCTCCTGTTCGGAAAGATTCAGCTGTAAGGTCTCAAAAAGATGGTGTTTCGTTTACTTTAGGAACCCCAGCTCCAAGTAACTCCAACAAATCTAGTAATTCCAGTCCAAGCGCGGCTTCCTCGGAAAAAACGATTGCTCAAGCTTCAGCATCCTCTGCCGTTGTTGCTGAATCACGTCTAGCACAAGGGACTAAAACGCCTGCACCAAAAAGTTCGGTTGCCGATACTCTGTCAACTTATCAACCACAGGCGGATTCCCAACTTGATAGAAAAAGTAGCGATCAAAAATCTTCGGATCAAGAGGCAGAAGGTACACAGGAGGAAGAAAAAAGAGTAATAGAAGAAGGAGATCAAACACCCCCAAGCCATACTTCAGCCCTTTTCTGGAATATTTGTCTCGGCTTGGGAATTGCTATTATTATTGTTCTTGGGGCCCTTGTGTATCAGCAGTCCCGTCTTATGCCTGAAGACACACTGAAAGTGGCGCTCCGGGAAAATGAACAAATCAAAAAACAATGGCTTGAAAAAAAATTGGCATTTCTTGAGCTGGAAAAGGAGAAGATTAGAAATCAAGCTTATTTAGATAAGAAAGAACAATTGAGTATCATCAAAGGGAATATTGAGTTAAAGAACAAGAAAATTGAAGATTTGGAACGTGAGATTCTGGGAATTCGTGGCGAGATGCGTTCGTATTTCAAACGGTACAAAGAATATACACGTAAACAGGCTCGTAATTTGCACTTCGATACAATTCAAACAGTCAAGACCAATAAAACTTATTTGGATGCGACTATTCAACGTGTGACAGACAATTATGTGTCGATAGTTCATGCAGGAGGAGCAGTGCGGCTTGATCCACAAGATCTTTCGGAGGCATTGCAAAATCGTTTAGGATTCGGCGATCCATTAGGATTGAATTTAATGGAGGTAGAGGCGCAACAGGAAAAACAAGAGAAACTGGCCTTGAATAAATATTTGCCTGATGTTGTGAACGATGATCAAAAGGACATACAACCTCCAGCCCCTCAGAATAAACAACAATCTGCTCCAGATGAGAACATGGTGCCTTCGAGTCAAATTGAACCTGCTTCTAAACTTCCTAAAGTAGATACGACGCAAGAGGAAGTAAATCAGGGAGAGGGTTGACTTATTGAAGTTGCATGATGGATTTTGAGCGTTGGATAAAAGACGATGAGTTTACGAGAGCAGTTGGAAGAATTGTTACCTGGTATTCTTCCTGATGATCCTAGACATGCCATTAAAGGAACCGAACTGATTCGTCTGATTCGCGAACGGTTGCCAGGCGATTATTCGGATGCTTCGTTAAGATATCATTTCTCATTTATGGCGGCCGAGCCGGAGTCCAGGATTGCAAAAGTGGAACGTGGACAAGGTTACTATTTACGGAATTCGATTTCTGATCAGGAAAGTAATTCGCGGGGCTTGTTGCCGTTGTTTTGCGGTGGTAGTTCTTTACGAAACGATAAGGATTCTCTCTGGGCCAAAGCTTTGGCGTTAGTGGTCCGCCAGTATGATACAACTGGACGTGGAGTTTTTGTGTTTGCTCCAGGAAAAACGTTAGATGAACCTTCTTGGTATAAACCTAATTTAGTTGTAGTCGATTGGCCTGATGGCGATTGGGAAAGCGGCGCTTTGATCTTTGACAAAACTGCATTAGAACGCCGTAGGATGACGGGAGCTCCTGCCGTTGGCTTGCGCAGTGTGTGTTTGACCCATGTCCCTCCTTCCCATCAGTCGTTCCGACAGGAATTTTTCCGCGCTTTGTCGACTGCTCTTTGGACTAAAACTGGAGAATTAATTCTTGTGGGAGAAATGCCAAATGATGGAGAACTGTCAGAGCTAAGACGTCTATCTGCTGAATTTGGAATTGGAATCATTTGCTTGGAAATCCCCGAAAAACGTTTAATTGAATTACCGGGAACTGAAGAAATTTTCCGTGCTAAAGAAGAACAATGCTCACAGTTGCTTGCTGAATTAGAGTTCTACCGCATATCAGCTCCTAAAAATCGCGAGATCAGAGTGGATATGGATGAAATTATGGATCCAGAATTAGGCGCTTTATTCGATTGGATTGCTTCCTGTTTAGAACGAGGGCGCGTGGAAGAATACGAATTCCGAGTATCTAGCTATTGATCTAACTTAGCTCATTGTGAATGAGATCAATTAGAAACTAACTCAATGCCAAGACCCTAGTGTTAAGGCGCGAAATATTTAACCAGTTGTCTCCTACATTCTTCAGCTAGAACAGAATTTTACAATCTGGAATAAAATGTTAAATTATTTATTTTAAGCTCGTTGTTTCAGATCAATGAGCATTTGGGCATTGGAAGGGTATTTCTTCAGGAAAAACAGCAAACGTTCCATGGCTTCAACGGGCTTGAGCCCAGCTAGAGCTCGTCGGATGAGATGAATCTTATAGAGCCAATTAGCTGGTAGAATCAATTCCTCACGTCGAGTCCCCGATTTTAGAATATCAACTGCCGGGAAGATGTATTGTTCTGCGATACGACGACTCAATACGAGTTCCATATTACCAGTACCTTTGAACTCTTGGAAGATAAGTTCATCCATACGGCTGTTGGTTTCGACGAGGGCAGTGGCGATGATCGTTAATGAACCTGCCTGACGAGTATTGCGAGCAGCAGCAAAAATGCGCCGAGGCATTTCCAATGCTCGAGCATCAATTCCCCCAGACATGGTCCGTCCACTTCCTTTGTCGACATTGTTGTAAGCACGCGCTAGACGTGTGATGGAATCCATGAGGATGAATACATGTTTGCCTGTTTCTACGAGACGTTTAGCCCGCTCGATACAGAGTTCGGCAAGCCGACAATGATCGCGCACTCTACCGTCGTTAGATGAGGCATAAATTTCAGCGCCTTTGATGGAACGTTGAAATTCAGTGACTTCTTCCGGTCGCTCATCGATGAGGAGAATCATCAAATGAATAGTATCTTCATAATTAGCCCGAATGGCTTCTGCCATGTGTTGGAGAAAGGTTGTTTTCCCCGTTCTTGGTGGGGCCACAATTAACCCACGTTGTCCTCGGGCAATAGGTGCTACGAGGTCGAGTGTTCTCGTAGTGAATCGTTCTGGTGCTGTCTCAAAGATGATTCGTTTACTGGGATTGACGGCTTTGAGCTCCTCAAAATGCGGAAAGAGTTTAGCCGTTTGCCAATCGACTCCATTGACTGTGGTAATTTCCGTCAATTGAATGCCGCGAGCGTGACGGCAGGCTTTACCACGGATTTCAACGGCATGCCGCAAACCGTGAGTCTTAATCATCTCAAATGGTACGTATACAGCATTCCGCTCTTGCTCAAAACCTGATTCCTGAGTTCGTAAGAAACCAAAACCTTTTGTGGTAATTTCGAGAATACCTTCTACCTCTTCCGGAGGCCCCAATTCGATGGGAGCGGCGGGCTCTGCGGATTCTGTTTGCTCAAGTTTTTTCGTGCGCACGTCACGCTTTTTTGACATGGAGAACCTTTTGTCTCCTGTGCGAACAAAACGGACTTTCTTGTTATTATTGAAATACCCTCTTTGTTTTGTTTTTTGCTGTACCGGCTGCTGCACGCTGTTAGCTATTTCTGACGAAGTCTCCCCATCTCCTTTTGCAAGAATATTGTTTGTCTCTTGGGTTAGCAATGGTTCTTCTTTGACAAGAATCGTTTGCGGTTGTTCCCCTGTCTCCTCTGAGACGGGCGTTTGATTTTCAATCGGGGAGGTGGCCGTTGTTCGTTCGGTCTCTTGATTTTTCCCTGGGGCAGGACTTGCTAACTTTTTCGAACGGACAGTACGTACTGTCCGTACAATACGCTTGCGAACAGGTTTAGGAGCTACCGATATGTTTTCTGAAGATTCTGTCGGTTCAGATTTCTCTTCTGTTGCTTCTACAGCTACATCTTTTGTTGTAGGGACTTGCTTGCTTGTCCTTCTTTTCCGGACAGTTTTGGGAGGAGGTGGTGTCGTAGAATCTTCTCCCAATCCTACAGGAGTGTTGCTTTGGCTCAATGTTTCTTCAGAACGAAGACTGCTATTTATTTCAAATAGAGTACTGTTTGAATTTTGTGATTTTTGAGCGCGAGTTGCCCGTTTCGTGGACGACGTTTTGCGTACACTCTTCTTTTCTGGAGTTGAGTCAGGAACAGCTCCTCCAGATGCCTCATCAGAGATGGTGTCAGACATGAAAAACAGAATAAAATGATAAAATCAACTCCTCATTACGAATCAAGCTGTTCGAGGAGGTCTTCGGCAATATCGAAGTTGGAAAATACGTTGAGCGTATCGTCGTAATCGTCCAAAAGCTCGTAAAGTTTAGTGATTTTGCGAGCTACTTCCAGATCTGTGACGAGAGTTGTATTTTGAGGGGTGTAAACAAGTTTCATTGAGGTAACAGTATACCCGGATTCCCGCAACGCATTAGAGACATTGCCGAGTTCAGTGGGGGTGGTTTCGAAAACCCATTCATTAGCGTTGTCGCCAGCTTCCACATCGTCTGCGCCTGCATTCATAGCAATTTCAAGCGCTGAGTCATTGTCTAGATTTTCGGCAATGATCCTGACCTCACCTTTGCGATCAAACTGGTAAGCAACAGAACCTGGGGTGGCGATAGAACCACCATTTTTAGTAAAGATAGATCTGATCTCAGAGTTAGAACGGTTGGTATTGTCGGTAGCTACTTCAATCAAGAATGCGATGCCGTGAGGGCCATAGCCTTCATAGGTGATTTCTTGGATAGCTGCTCCTCCCAATTCTCCTGTACCTTTTTTGATGGCACGTTCGATGTTTTCCTTAGGTGTAGAAACTGAACGAGCTCCATCGATAGCAGCACGCAACCGTGGGTTCATATCGGGATCGCTTCCTCCTTGCTTGACTGCGAGGGTGATTTCATGAGCGTAGCGAGCGAACATTTTGCCTTTTTTGGCATCAGCGGCTGCCTTGGTGTACTTGATTTTGGACCATTTGTTATGTCCTGACATAATCTTGAATGAGGTTGAGTTAGATAACAGAACTGTAAAAGTTCAAAATGAGTAGGATGATGTGCTATGAACGCTTGTCAACAAAGGAATACGTCGACGGGGAGAACTGTTGCCGAATATAGGTTAAGCAAATAGATAACCGGAAAACAGCCAGAACGGTTTCCTGTTTCCGCCTAAGCAAGGCCGAGAATAAATATTTGCTAGAGTTTGGCAATATTTTTTCAAGTCTTTATGGTGGAGGTTAATATTTTAAGGGTAGAGCGAGGCAATGGCTTGACGTTTGGGCTGATCCTGCACAAGGTACATGGCGTTATGAGTGAACGTACCCATAGAATTGCCGTATTGGCAGGAGACGGGATTGGTCCGGAAGTGATGGCGGAAGCGCTAAAGGTGATGGAAGTGGTTTCAGCACAATTTGGGTTTTCCGTGAATTACCAGGAGCATTTTGTCGGTGGAGCAGGGATTGACCATTGTGGAAAGGCTCTACCCGAAGAAACAGTTCAAGCTTGTGAACAAGCTGATGCTATTTTGTTTGGCTCTGTTGGTGGCCCCAAATGGGAAAACTTGCCCCCTGCTGAACAGCCCGAGCGCGGAGCCCTGTTGCCATTGCGACGTCATTTTGGTTTGTACGCTAATTTGCGCCCCGGTGTTTGCTTGCCTGAATTGACTCATGCTTCCCCGATTAAGAATGAAATTATTCCCAATGGGTTTGACATCCTTTGTGTACGCGAATTGACTGGGGGACTGTATTTTGGAAAACCCCGGTTTCGCGAACAAGTGGACGATGATGAAATTGCTGTCGATACTTTACGCTATAAAAAAAGTGAAATTTTGCGCATTGCAAAAGTCGCTTTTGAAGCAGCCAAGGGACGCTCGAAACGTGTAACGAGCGTGGACAAAGCCAATGTGTTAACGAGTTCTCTAATGTGGCGCGAGACGATGCTTGAGGTTGCCAAGGAATATCCTGATGTCCAACTCGATCACATGTATGTTGACAATGCGGCGATGCAGTTGGTCAAGAATCCAGCGCGATTTGATGTAATTGTCACTGAAAATATGTTTGGCGATATCCTCTCTGATGAAATGGCTATTATCTGCGGTTCTCTAGGAATGTTGCCTAGCGCTAGTTTAGGTCAAGTAAAGGAAGGTGGCCGTTTCTTTGGTTTATATGAACCATCAGGTGGCTCCGCTCCAGATATAGCTGGGCAGGGTATTGCTAATCCGATTGCTCAAATTCTTTCCTTAGCGTTATTATTGAGATATTCTCTGGGAGAAACGGCAGCTGCCGATGCCATCGATAAAGCAGTGAAATCCGTTATTGCGCTGGGGTATAGAACCTGCGATTTATTCACAGGAAGCCATGGCGAAAAGAAAATCTCTACTGCCGAAATGGGCGATGCTATTGTGGATTCCTTAGCTTAAATTCTAAAACAATCCAGAACCATGGCTGGTGTATTGATTATCGGACAAGGGATTGCAGGGACTTGTCTCGCCTGGGAGCTCCAACGGCGCAATATGGATTTTTCCATTGTTGACAGACCGTTGGGCGAAACGGCATCTCGCGTGGCTGCCGGCTTGGTTAATCCATTGGCCAGTAGATCATTTCGGATTGGTTGGCGCCAAAATGAGTGTTTAACAACACTTGAACGTTTTTATCTAGAGACGGAACGAGAACTCCATGGTTCTTGGTGGCAAAAGACCCCAATTTTCCGCGAGTTGGAATCTGATGATCAGTTGGAAATTTGGGAAAATAGGCAGAAAGATCCTGCGACATCAATCTATGCTGGCCCGCTTTTCTCTTGGCCTAAAGGGTGGAATGGCGTTGGCAAGGCGGCATATACCCGTGGCTCTGGAGTCTTGCATGTTGAGAAATTTGTCAATGCTGCACGTTCTCTGTGGGCTAGTGAAGGGCGATTTCTGGAGGCAGAAGTATTGCCAGAATCTATAGAGTTGGCCCCAGGAGGAGGATGGTCGTGGAGCGGAAAAACGTATAACCAAGTTGTTTGGTGTACAGGCTGGGAAGCTTTTTCGCATCCTGCAATGGCTCCTGTAAAAGAACGTCCATCCAAGGGGACCATTGTTGATTTGAAGTTGCCAAATTTTGATTGGCATGCTGGCATTTTACATTTTTCGCATTGGTTGGTCTACCGAGATGGCTGTTGGAGACTGGGATCTACTTATGCTTGGTCTTGGAACGACCCTGGTGTTGCAGAAGTCTCGGCAATCCAGGAATTGTTGTCAGGGGTGAGGAAAAGGTATTCTGGTGATCTAGAGTACATTGGAGCAAGGGCTGCTGTGCGCCCGATTATTCAAGGACGAGGGAGCCAACCTATTGCTGGTCCCATTCCGGGTCTGGAGGGACAATATATTTTTTCTGGATTGGGAAGCAAAGGCGTAACTTCTGCTCCTTGGGTTGCTCAGCAGTTGGCGGCTTGTTTGGCAGAACAAATCCCTGTGCCGAGAGATTTGGATCCAGCAATATTTTGGAAATAGTGAAACTTTAAATTTAATTCGGTGTTTCCCTAATTGTTCTGCTTGATTGACAGAAAATAATTCCCCTCTTTCGCGAGGTACTTGTGTTTCTCTGACTCCCGGTGAAAAACAACTAACCTAAGCAGAAAGAGGGGAAAATGTTGATCCCAGTTTGTTAAGGGACAAATATTAATTCTTGGTAACGACTAAATTAGAGATCTCACCCTTGAAACGGCCGACTTCTTCCAGGGGGAAGACAAGCGTGCGAACGCAAGCGATTGTCGCTTTACCATCCTTGCTGCGAGGTACTCGAATTGTATCGAGTGTTACTCGAAGGTTGCCATCGACATATAATTTGGTAGACCGGGCATCGCCTTCGATGGCTAACCGCACTGGTCGTCCAAACGGAACTGTGTAATTGAAGGAGTACAGGTAACCGTCGCGTTTAAATGCCAATTTCCCATTTTCGGGGTCGGCAAGGTAAACCGTGGCGTTGGGGGATCTGAACAAGACTGTACCTTTCTGCGGATTTTGAATATTCAAGGTAAATTCTACCTTATATTTTCCATCGGCATAGCCAATTTCGGTGAGGCCTGTTTTTGCTCCTGGTAACAGTTTTTCTTTTTGAAGGACGATCCCATTAGCGTCGGCTTTGACATTTCCCATGATATTGACTCCTGGCGCCTCACTGATAGTCTTGCGCATCTTGTCAAATTGATCGAAAGGCACGAGATTGGGATTGTTCCCATTCCACATTTTGACAGAAAGTGTCTGCATGGCGGGGAATACGCGGTGGTGGACATCCTTTTCTGAAATACCATTGCCTACGTGGTCGTTCCAGACAGCGAACATGCCCCCGCGGATCTTGGGATCCCCATCTTCAAAAGTCACATTGCCAATCATCTTGGGTTCCCAGTTGTTGTAAAGATGCTTTGTGTTCAGGTAATTGTAGTAATACCCGGCTTCAGGGACAAGGTAGAGGAGACCGTCTGGGATACTGATGAGATCGTACCCTTGCTGTACCATGTCTTTGGGCTGGCCATAAGGGTTGTGCCAGGCGTACATAAGTACGTCTTTTGATTTGACGGGAGTATCTCCTTTAGCATGAGTCAAAGCGCCCCATACAGCGGCTTTTTTCCCATATTTTTCTACTTCGCGGATACAATGATCGGTGAAATAACGGAACTTTTCTACAACTTCCTTCTTGGCGTTCGAATATTCGTCCGTACCAACGTGAACACGTTCGCCCAGGAAAACTGGTTCTGGACCAGAAAGATATTCCTTGAACAAGCCGTCGACGAATTGATAAGTTTCCGGATTAAAGAGATCCAAATGGTCCATCCCATATTCTTTACTACCAATTTCAGGTTTGTATTGTGAGAATGCCAAGGAGTGAGCAGGGATGTCGATTTCTGGAATGATAGTTACGTAGTTACGTTCTGCCAATTTCTGTAAAGCTATGAATTCTTTTTTTGTGTAAAATCCATCTTTTGCTGTCAGGCCTGGGTAGGTATCGCATTCCAAACGAAAGGCCGAATAAGTTTTCATCCAATCGTTCTCGAAAAATTGCTTAAAGCCGTTATCGTTTAGATGAATGTGAAAAGTATTCATCTTGTAATAGGCCATGAATTGTACATAATCCCTTAAGAATTCAATGCGGAAAAACTTGCGGGCAACATCAAGCATAAATCCCCGGACCGGATATTTCGGGTAATCGAGTGTTTGCCCCTTTGGCATCTGCATGTTGTCAGATTGCTCAAGAATTTGCAAAATGGTCCGAGTCGCCCAAAATGCGCCTTGAGGTGTATTGGCTGTAATTTTGGCAATATCGCCAATTTCCAGAGAATAAGCTTCAGGGTTATTCTGATTTAATTTCCAAAGAGTCAAGACGATGTCTCCCTTGGCAGGTATGCCTGTTTTGACGGCGATGTCTTTGCCAAACATGGTCTTGATATCTTTAGCAAAAATCCTGGCGACAGAAGCAAGATGTTTGTTATCCCCCTGAACGACAATTGCCGTTTGATCTTGAAAGGCCCAGTTGCCTTCTTGTCCGGCCCAGTCTCGTAATTCAGGAATGACAAATGGCTTGGGATTCGGGGCTGCAAATGCTAATGCAACGCTGGCGAAGGCAAAAGCTGAAAAGAGGAATTGCTTTTTCATTGCCTATAATACAACGGTTAGGGTGTATTCTTTCAAAAAAAATTGAGTATGGCTCATTTTATCTGAGGACGATTTTGTAAGTGTCGGAGTGTGACTAAAATGAACTCTTGCTCGAAATGCAAATACCGTATATACCCACGCGCCATGAGCGATTCATTATTATCGTTGGGATTGATTTTGCTCGTATTGTGTTCTTGTCACATGATCTTGCCGTTGAAGGTGGCGTGGGGGTGGAAGGTCGGAGCAAGTGTGATTTTAGCAATTATTGCTTTTAAATTTCATGTGTTACAGTGGATGAGTGGTAGTCCGATGATTTTTGTGCCCAACCTTCCCATACCGATCATTTGGCTTTTTGCCTGCTTATTTGTTTGGTTATTGTTATCTGCTTTGATGTTTCTGGTATTCGACATTGTAGCATTGATTGGCGTAGCCGTTTTCTGGTTGTGGAATCACTCGTTGCCATTGTATGAATATCGAGGAAAGTTTAGCCTTGTTTCTTTGGGTATTGCATCTTTTGCTATGTTGCTAGCCATATGGGGAACGGTTGAGGGAACTCGATCTCCGCGAGTATATACCAAAAATGTGTATATTAAAAATTTACCGGCTGAAGCAGAGGGGATGACTATTGCTGTACTAGCAGATCTCCATGTCGATACTTTGACTCGTGCTGGGCGCATTGAGTCGATGGTCGACGATACGTTGAAACTTCAACCGGACATAATTGTTATTGCTGGCGATTTTGCTGATGGTCCCGTGCAAGAACGGGCTCATGATATAGAGCCGTTGCGAAAATTAAAAGCGCCCTTGGGGGTTTACGGATGTCCGGGGAATCACGAGTATTACTCGGGATATGAGGAATGGATGGCCTATTTGCCAACCTTAGGGATTCGTATGTTAATCAATGAACACGTCGAATTAACGGATAAACATGTGATTATTGCTGGTACTGCCGATGGTGGGGGATTCCGCCGTCGTAGCTATGGTGAAGCCCCAGATATTGCCAAAGCCTTGCAGAAAAATCCTCAAGATTCCTTGCAAACTGATCAATGTTGTATTGTGTTGCTGGCTCATCAACCAAGCCTCGCGCGGCCTGCTGCCTACAATGGCGTTGATTTGCAGATCTCTGGTCATACGCATGGTGGTGCTATCATGGGCGTCGATCGATTGATTGCGGAGTTGAATGATGGATTCGTCTCTGGATTCTATCAAGTTGGCGACATGACTTTGTTTGTCTCCAATGGCTCTGGTATTTGGAATGGATTCCCATTCCGCCTGGGTGTCCCATCGGAAATTGTCCTTCTGCGCTTGACGAGACAATCAAATCCGTAAAACCTTCCCAACCGTTAATGCCCTCAATTGAGAAGGATGGGGCAAATCCCATGGCCGCCGGAAACATCGTCTGCTCCTGGTACCCATTTCCTGGGGCGTGAGGGAAAAAATGGGGCATAGCTTGCGATCAAACTATGCCCATATGGTGTCGGAATGAGGGCCCCCCCACAGAGATATCGTGGCGATTAGTTCCCTGCTTCCATTAGAATGTTGACAACTTCCTGATGATTTTTTTTACGAGCATGCTCCAGGGCCGTGCGGCCATATTTGTCCCCCTGGTTGACATTAGCTCCTTTTTGGATCAGAAGTTTAACGATTTCTGACTGACCTTCTATTGCAGCCTTCATCAAAGCTGTGCGACCATACTTGTCTCCCTGGTTGATATTAGCCCCTTTTTGGATCAAAAGCTGAACGATTTCTGACTGACCCTCTATTGCAGCTTTCATCAAAGCTGTGTTGCTATCTTCGTCCCCTTGGTCGATATTAGTCCCTTTTTGTGCCAAAAGCTGAACAATTTCTATGTGACCACAGACGGCAGCTTTCATCAAAGCTGTGTTGCCATATTTGTCCCCTTGGTTGGTATCAGCCCCTTTTTGTATCAGAAGCTGAACGATTTCAGCGTGGCCATGGTATGCGGCATTCATCAAAGCTGTGAGCCCATCGTTGTCTCCTTGGTTGACGTTAACTCCTGATTCAAGTAATTGGCGGACTTCTTCTACATTGCCGGTGGTTGAAGCTCCTAACAAAGGCGTAAAATCCGTAGAAATGAGCATCGATTCTCTTTCATGTTGT
>CASFPZ010000036.1 GCA_949296365.1 uncultured Akkermansia sp.
GGGGGCTTACTTTTTCACAAGGCTATCCGTAAGGTCCGTTTTATGGGCATTGCGGCCACCTCAATCTTGTCTTATTCGTTTTTACCGGACACTAATGATTGATATTATACCGTTAACTCATTGGCAGACGCACTGCCTGCGACAGCTGAAGAATAAATAGCGATAGCCCGCAACCAGCCTAGATGGCTTGTCCTTTTGTATTACATATTCACGTCTGTCTTAGAAAATATCGCGATCATATCCTTTTTATATCTATGGGTAATCTTCTAAGAGTATTTTCCATTTGTTGTGAAATCGATGGCGCGGTTAGAAATAATCTTTCCCAAGCTCTACTCATAGCTACATAGTAAACTCTGTCAGATTCGTTGTCTTTAAGATTAGGGTTAATAATCATGTTTAACGCTTTTCCTTCAGTGAAAACGACAAGTACATTTTCAAATTCGTCCCCCTTTGCTTTATGTACTGTTCTTTGAGCACTTGAATCTTCCAATAATCCAACACATTGAGATAATTCTCTGTATGTATGAGAAGAGTAAAAACTATAAATACTAGTATCTTTTTTAATTTTAGTTATTTCCCAGCGTTCGCATAGATAATCAAAGAAATCTTTTAATGTTCCATTACAATATTTTTCATAATCATCAAGTGCTTCTTTGACAGAATGGTAAGCAGCAATATCCATAACTCCGATATTTTTGAGCATTTTAAAAGCTGCTCCGAATTGCTTGTTTCTTGCATGTTCAATGGCTTTTATCCATATAGTTACAAACTCTTTTCTATTTGCATTACTATCTTTGATTTGGTTTAATAAGTTACTGTTTTGAACGTGGGTATCCACACGTTGTTTCAGGATGTTCGCCTCTATATTTCTGTATGATAATGCATGTACTTCATTACCCGCTATTCTCTTTGCTTCTTCATAGCAAGCCAACAACTCACCCACAAGCAGCAAGGGCTTCATGCTATGCTCGTTTCTTATGGGGTGTTGTTGAAACTCTGTCCTAATTACATTAAGTAAATCAATGATTTCATTACTACTTCTTCTATTATCCAGAATGGTATAGTCCCGTAAACCATCTAAGGTAAACGAGGTGAATTGATTTGGGTCCGCCCCCAAAAATCCATAGATAGACTGAGCATAGTCACCAATAACACCTACAATAGCTCCATTCTCGCCTAACGATTTGATAATTCTTGCCTGAATTGGGTTGGTGTCCTGGAATTCATCAATGAAAACATAAGGGAACTGTATTGCCAAAGTTCTGCTGATAAATGGGTATTTCTGTATGAGCTTGTAACTGAAATAGAGAACGTCGTCATAGTGCATATATCCTTTTTCCCATGCCAACTTCTTATAAACGACATATGCTTTTTTTTCAAAGTATAACCTTTTTTACAGCATTTCTTGGGTGGATTCGCATAACATTTTAGGCTGCCATCTTCTTGCAGCTTCCACTTTGCTGCCCTAATTGCTGAGAAAGTAGCATCTTGTTCAGCATAGTCCTGCTTAACTGCATTCCTTATTTTTTCAAAAGTATTATAGTCAGATAATATTCTGTCATCTTCGCCATTTAATAGTTCTATATTAAATCCTTCGTCTGTTGCGATAAAATGCAGATAAGGCTTAACTATATAGGCATAAAGGAAACTGTGGATTGTACAAGAAAGAACACGGCTTCTATCCTCATACATTCTGCCCCTCAGCGTGTCTGCTCCTACATTGGTATAGGAAAGGCAGGCGACCTTACCCATCTTCCCAAGACTTTCTGAGTCTTTCAGCACATGGGACACATGCAAGGAAAGCCAGTGAGTTTTACCAGTTCCTGGACCTGCTGAAACTCTAAAGTGGTGATTGATATCAATCCGTGAGTCAGAATTTATCTCAATAACCATTCTAATGCATTGTGAATATAAGGTGGGACATTGAAAATCTTCTTATGTTCATTGCCTGCTTCTAGTTCAAAGTTTTCTTCTAGAGCCAGACAAAGTTCTAAAGCGTTTTCGCCTTTATCCAATGAAGAAAGGTAGCGAGCTGCTATAAGATGGCGTCTCTTTTCATCTTCTTCCCAATCAGTATTGTCAATAGAGGTCTTGACCTCATCCCATTTCTTATTATTTTTCACTTTGACCTTTGCTTGTGCATAATCACCACCCATCATGTTTTTTATCTCGGATTGATTTGACATAGATTCCGTAACCAGCAATTCAAGATCTGGATTACACAGAGCAAGTTCGTATTCAAATGTTTTACCTTTATTTGCATCTTGTGAAAAATACCTGATAGATGAATGCTCTTTAAATGTATTTTCCTCTTCTTTTGCGTTCACAGAATATTCGTAATGCTCATTATCTTTATACAAATCGAATGGGTAACAAACTGTAAATTTACAATTTACCTCTTTCTTCTTTTTTACAGGGTCTCTGTCTGTGATACATGCCACCTTTTTAGGTATTGCGTTTGGTGAAAACTCTGTATTGAACAACTTTACAAAATGATTAAAATATCGACCATTAATATTTACTACTGCCACATGCTGGTCTTCCAGTGATTTACCGTCATAGCGAGCAAGTGTGCTCATCAATAAATTTTCTGCAATACCTTCTACTAAAATAACTTTACGAGCAAAAAGCATGTCCGACTTTGTTGCATCCAAGAATCTTTGTACATAGTTCTTTGATTTTTTGTCTTCATCAGAATCTGTAAATACCTTACCTGGGTAGCAAACATTTGTGACACCATCCTCTCCCTTATGCAAACATATTATATCATCCAATTTAACTGCGGCAGTAATCTGCGAGGAGTGAGTTGTTACGAAAATCTGGCGTACTTTATGATCTACTTTTAGATTCTTGTCAAGAAATTTAAGAAACTTGTATTGCATGGCTGGATGCAAGTGTGCTTCAGGCTCTTCAATAGCAAGTATTGGATATACTTTGGCATTATCTCCCATATAGTTGCCATCAGCATCAGCCTGCATTTTGGCAAGCAAGAGAGACATATATATTAGATTGTTATATCCCATGCCATTATGTGTGGCTGAAATTTCAATGTCTTTGCCATACTTGATAATAAGTTTCAGTGCTGAGAATAAATCTTGCTCTGTCAATGTACTCTTAAAATCAGGCAATGCGTTATTGAAAGATGCTCCTGTTTCATGTGCATAATCAAGCATGACATCTTTCCCTTCCGACAATCTTTTCAATAATGAAGTCATAAGAGCAGTCGCTTCATTACCGAAGTCATTCCTTACATCCTTTAATTCTGATTCCTTTTCTTCTTTCGTCTTGTTCCTTTTGGTCTTTATTCCATAATCTATAAAGAAATTTAGCACATCCTTCAGCATGGTACTCCGCCCATAAAACATATCATCTTCTACGTTTCTCATAGCACCTAAAAATTGGAAGTCAAATCGTTCCAACTTGTCCATTTCAGGTTGTATAGGTGCCTCCAATGGACCCGCGAGCAATTTATATACATAATAGCGGAGAAAATTATTCTCAAGAATACTCCACCCATTCTTGATATCCTCCACATCTGTCATAGCTGCTTTATAATCATCTTCTTTTTCTGCAGGTAAATAAAACCGATAAGTCAACATTGCAGCATAGCCATTCTCCATATCAGTAAACCAGTTAGCAACCACTCTTAAATCCTCTTCTTGCTCATTATACTCAATGTTACTGTTTTTGAATGTAACTGATATTGTAACTGATGGTGACTGGCTTTTCAGATTTTCAAGAGAAATATCCCTATTGAAATCATTAGAATTTAGTCTCCTGTATCTATAATGTGGCTCTATTACCAATTGTAATGCCTTCAGTAAGTTTGTTTTTCCAGCATTATTATGACCTATTAGGACATTGAGGCCATCATTAAATTCGATGTCTGAATCTTTAAAATTACGAAATCCTTTTACTTTTATATGAGAAATATACATATTTTTTATTTATTGTAAATTTATTTTTTCAGCAGGTTCTTAAAACTAAATTTTCATAGCTCTAACTCTTTCATGCAACTCTGCTCTTTTCTGCATAAGCGCATCAAAAAAGATTTGTCATAAATGAAGAAACGCCTCATATCGACATAATCATCTCGCCATGCGTCCATAGCCGATTTCGGTATCATAAAGTTGATGGTTGATGGGGCATGTAAATCATAGTTTACATACTTCAAAGCATTATATGTTTTGCGATGTTGAACATGGAGTCATAAAATTTTTGATATAATTATAGTTCTTTCAACTTCCAGTAATAAGGAGCGTATAATTATCTGTACTTGAGTCGATAGCCCCAATGAATTCAATGCAGTCATACCCGATGGTAATACCTTTGCATTATCTCGGACTGCAATTGCCTGTACAATTTTATCGTCCGAAGGAAGTACAATACCGAATCGACTTTTTTTTGGCTTGGTATATATCCCATGAGTAATTTTAACAAGTGTACCTTCATTTGTCAATTCAGTCAAAATACTACCAACAAATCCGGGGTCTGTTTCAAATCCGCTGGTAAAAGCATGGTCGTAGCTGGGGGGAAAAATAGGAGCTCGTTGAAAAATCCTCAGTCCTTTGCCTGGATCCCCGAGATAAAACCGCACGGCCTTGTCCTGTTGTCTCTTCATAGCGAAATGTGTTGACGTCCTCCTTGTGGTTCTTGAGAAGCCCTTGGACTAATCGTTTTAAGAGCCCTCCTATTTCACTGGCTCAACCGCCATTCCTGCCACTGGTATGGGGTGCATGCCAGATCTCGCCAAACTCTTCTTGAAGTACATAATTGATCAACTCAACGCTCGACTAAGTAAAATGTTTCTTGTTGAGTGGATTGGGTAACGATCCAACCTTTGCATTGATACAAGTAGTTGAACAGAATAAGTTTGCAACAAACATTACAAGCCTCTACAAGGGGCGGGTCGCCTAGGGAAAGGTATGCTCATCCTTAGGGATGGGCATCGGGCCCAACAGGGGGAACTGCGTACTTATAGGAAATAAATATTTTCTTTCCCATAGTTGCTTTTATTCGTCAGCACTTGCTTCAGCTACCTTAAGATTGGTTCCCTTCAAAGGAATATCCCCATACACAACAGTATTGAGAACTTCTATGTCATGTTTCTTGAAGCCAAATGCCGCCACATAGAGATACATGCTCGTAAGGACGTTAATTGCTGTGTCACATTCCTGTTCTGTAGCTGTTGGTGCTTTGTGGGCATTGTCATTACGCCAATCCCTCACCATTCTAAGATAGTCGCCGAACTTCTTATCTGCTTCGATTTCTGAATACTTCAAACGTTTCAGACAAGGTGTTTGGAAAATGCAATCAGACAAAGTCGCTTTCATGCCTTCGTGCCCGGGTTTTGTACTGACTATCTCAGCGTGATTCATCAAGTAGAAGAGCTTCTTCAAAAACACCTCAAAGCGGCTGATAAGTGTGTTGAAATGCTGTTTCTTATCAACTAAAGACACGGTCGTTGGACTGCAATACAGTCGATTGAATGCATTTTGTATCACGTCATTGGCGCCATCCATGTCGTCCGTGGTCTGGGCGGCAATAAGGGCTACCAAGTCATCCGCAATTTGTTCCTTGCTTTTTGGCATCATCTTGTAAATGGCAAATTCACGCTCTATTGTCGGAAGAATCTTTTCCTTGAAACGCTTGGGGTTGAAGATGTGTGTATCGCCCTCTGTTCTATAGTTCTGATACATCAAATCTGCCATTTGTGTCATGATGCTATTGTATAATTCATTATTTTGGAACAGTCGCTTAAAAGCACCGATACTTTCCTTGTAACATTTCATGGCTGCCTCTCCGAAGAATTCAGGGAAGATACTTTCAGCAAATTGCTTCGGGTTATTATTCTGGGCCTGTTTCGTCAACTTCTTTTTCGTGGCTGTGTCTGTCAATTGATCGTAGATGGCTTCCACAATCACACGGTCCGCCGGTGAGAAGTGTCCTTTGAACATCGTATTCACCTTGTCGATGATGTTAGACAGCAAATCCTTATTCGCGTCTGGCTTCCCTCCGCCTTTCACGTTCTCTCCTTTAATACCGCCTTTGCCCTTTTCAAGAACAATCTGCTGGGTCTTGCCCTCTTCAATACGAGAGTTGATGAGCTGTATCTGCTTGTTTAAGTCCACCTTTTCATGGGGTCTCTTCGGCAACAATCGATACAACAAGTCACAGAAGATATAGGTCTTGTATAAGGAACGGTCGTAGGTGCGTTCTACCTGTGCCATATAAGCGTAGAAGCGGACAAAGTTCTTCACGAGAGAACGTACTTGGAAACGTGTTTCCTCATCCAGCTGTTCGAATCTCGTTATGATTGGCTTAAATGCATTGCTCAGTTTTGCTAGTCTGCTCTTATCTCTCTTTGTTGTAGATGTCAGTTGATAGATTGCCTCCTCTTCAGCTGGGTACCAGAGGTGATACTGTGCGATGTCATTGCGAAAATTATAGACTCCGTTCACGTCCACCGGGCGAATAAGCTCTGTCGCTGTGTAGAAGGGTTCGAAGGCTTTCTGGATAGCTACTGGGGCATTCACAAAGTCCAATACATAGGTGTCTTTTTTGTCTTGATGCGCACGATTCAGCCGACTCAATGTCTGCACTGCCTTGACATTCTTCAGCTTCTTGTCAACAAACATGGTATGTAGCAAAGGCTCGTCAAAGCCTGTCTGGTACTTATCCGCGACAACAAGCATGTTGTACATGTCGCTGGCAAAGTAGAGGGGCAAACGCTCCTCGCTGATATTCAGGTCTCCATCGCTATTCAACTTCGTTTCGGTATATTCGGTGTCGCCATACTTCACCTTGCCCGAAAACGCAACCATGGGATGAACATCTGTATACCCCTTATCCTCGCAGTACTTCTTGATTTGCAGGAAGTAGCGGAGGGCATGAGCGCGACTTGAGGTGACGACCATGGCTTTGGCCTGACCTTGCATGGCATGGAGGGTGATGGCGCGGAACTTCTCCACGATAATTGCTGTCTTCTGGTTGATGACGTGCTGGTGGTTGTCGTGATAGGCTTTCACGGCTTTCGTAGCTGGTGTCTCCTCGTAAGTCGGGTCCTGCTCAATTCGCTTCTGTATCTCGTACGTCACGCTATACGGAGTATATTGCAACAATACATCCTTGATGAATCCCTCTTCAATGGCCTGGAGCATGGAGTAGACATGGAATGCTCGATATTTGTCTTCTTCGGGCGTCTTCCCTTTTTCCACTAGCTCGCCGAATGTCTGGAGTGTCTTCGGCTTGGGGGTCGCTGTAAAGGCATAGAATGAAAGATTGTTGTGCTTTCCCTGGGCTAGCAAATCTTCCATCATGGCATCGCGCTCTTTCTCTAGTTCTTCTTCGGTCTTCTCTTCTAATTCTGCCATTTCGCGCAAGGCTTCGTCGGTGTCGGCCAATGCGGTCTTCACCTTTTCCGCACTCTTGCCGCTCTGGCTGCTGTGTGCTTCATCCACGATGATGGCATAGTGTTTGCCGCTTCGGGAACTCACCTCCTGATAGATGAAGGGGAAACGGTGCAGCGTACAGATGACAATCCGGGCCGCCCCCTCGTTGATGACATCGCGCAACTTTGCGGACGGGTCTTTGTCGGTGATGGTCTCTATCTGGCCTTCAATGTGGTCGAACCCTAGAATGGTTGTCTGCAACTGAGCATTCAGCACGCGTCGGTCTGTAATGACAAACACGGCATCAAAGATGCTCTTCTGGGCGGCATCATGCAGTGAAGCTAATCGATAGGTGAGCCAGGCTATGGAGTTGGACTTACCGGAACCGGCGGAGTGCTGAATCAAATAGTTCTGGCCGCTGCCTTTCTCTTTGGTATCGGCCAATAGTTTCTCAACGACGTCTAACTGATGATAACGGGGGAAGATAATCTTCACCGATGTCTCCTTCTGCTCCTTGATCTTGCCATGTTTGTCACGAACCAGCTTGATTCTCTTCTCTTCCTGGCGGGAGATATAACGCTGCAAGATGCTTAGCAGCATGTCGCGGCGAAGCACTCGCCGCCATAGGTACGAGGTGGCGTAGTCATCCGGGTCTTCACATTCTGGATTACCGGCCCCACCCACATTCCCCGCGCCTCCGCTGCCTTGGTTGAAGGGCATGAAGTTGGTCTTCTCCTTTTTCAGCTCCGTAGCCATGATGGCTTCGTAGAGGTCAACGCCAAAGTAGGCCAGAATACGGGTGTTGAAGTGGAAAAGTAGCTCCGCGGGGTCTCGGTCGTTCTTCCACTGTTCGCGTGAGTCCTCGATATTCTGTTCGGTAAGTTGGTTCTTCAACTCTAGCGCCACCACGGGGATGCCGTTCAAGGAGAGCACCATGTCGATGGTGTTCCTATTCTGGGTGGAATAAGCAAACTGACGAGTTACTTGAAGGATGTTCTGCTCGTATTTCAGCATCAGTTCCTCGTTAAGTTCTGAAGCTGGTCGGAAATGGCACATCTTTAGTTTGATGCCTGAGTCGTCGATGCCGTTGCGCAGCACGTAAATCAACCCGTAGCGTGCTACAGTATCCTGAAAGACCTGATACAAGCGGTTTTCTGCGTTGTCGCCATACTTGCGCACATAGCGTTCCCAATCCTTGTGCTGGGTGGTGTCCAGAAAAGCGATGAGTGTGGCTAGGTCGATGGCTCGTTCCTTGTCGTAGGTCTTCTGATTGCCTTTCGTGTAACCACCGTGCTCCAAAAGCCATCGCTCGATGTCGACTTCAAAGTTCCTTTCCTTCAAGTCTTGCTCGTTCATATCTCGATGGGGTTTAGTCGATGTTTGTTTTTCCTGTCACAGCTTCGAAAATGACGCTCTTCTTGTAGTCTTTCAGAGCTTCTATCTTCTGTCGCTTTAGTGCAATTAGGGAGTCTATCTCAGCGCACTTGGTGTCGAGGTAGGAGGCTATGGCGCACTGCTCTTCATATGGTGGAAGAATCAATGTTGTCTGTTTTATTATGGATTGTGAAACACTAAAAACCTTTATTCCAGAAACACGACATCTTATTTGACTTCTCCAACAATTAGTTAAGAAAAGGTATGCTAGAAAGGTATTAGACTCTTTTCTTTTACTAAATGCTACTACAGAATGGTATCCTGCATATAAACCAATTTCTTTGTCTACGTATACGCAATTGCCACATCCATCCAAATCTTCGGAGGTATCGGCAAATATGAAATCTCCAACATGAACTCTTGACGAATTACCACCTTTTGCAATATCATTTGGAATGAATCTAATAAGTTCATCATCAATTCTAGTTCCTTTATTTAGTTTGGAATGAACCTGACCATAACTGATTACAGGAATCCCTTCATTTACCAAATCTGCTTTTGTAAAAGACAGACCTTTTCCTGTTCTGAAGATTTCTTTGAAAGGAATAGTTTTCCATCCTTTGGGAATCACATCAATCCAATCAATCCCAGATGGTACAAGTTCTGCCTCAGGATTTAATCCTTTGGTGACAGCTTCGGTGATGACGGACTGTTTATAGTCAGTAAGCTGTGCTATCATTTGCTCTTGCAATTCAACCAAAGAATCTATCTCGGCGCACTTGCTGTCGAGGTAGTCTGCGATACGCTTTTGTTCGTCATATAGTGGAAGAACAATAGGAATTTTCATAAAATCATCTATTCCTAAATCCCATTGGCCAATACGTAAACCTGTAGATAATCGCATATACTCAGGTTTATAAGATTCATTTCTTAGCAGATAGTGAATAAATCTACGGTAGATATTATTATCCGTAAAGGAACATACATAATAAGCAGGGCTAATGATACCGTCAAATTCAGACACAGCCATTGATCCTTGCCATGCTTTCATCTTATTGATAACAAAGTCACCAACACCAACTACTTTATAGTTAGCAGTATCTTCGGATGTAACATTGAAGTTATCATCACGACTGTCTTTGGGGACTATTCCATAGTCTCGATACAGGGAAAGAACCATAGCGTTTGGTTGGTTCCTAACGCTCTTATTACGCATAATTCGTTTAACCTCAGAAACTTTCCACCCCTTTGGAATTTTCCCAATCCACTCAATGCCACTATCTTTATATTCTCTTACCATACCCGTTTCTGATTAGTGTAACAGACTCTCCATCAATTCACTCTCTTTTTGTTCCAATTCTTTCAGAGTTTGGAATATCTCACTGCTTGGCTTAAGCGGGGTGTAGCGATAGAACTCACGAGTAAAGGGAATCTCGTAGCCGATGCGTGTCTTCTCCGCGTCCACATGATAGTCTGGAGCGTAGGGAGCCACATTCTTTGCCAAGTACAGCTCCTGATCTTCTTTCCACGGAATGATCTCGGTGTCGGCAAGGTCTGGGTCCCAAACGTAGGTACGTTCACGCACATTGAATGGGTCTTCATAGACCTCTTCCGCCGTTTCGTCTTTGATACCCAGGTATTGGCGAATCTTCTTCACCTGTGCCTTGGTTACTTTCAGCCCGGCCTTATGCTTGATCTTCTGGAAGAAGTCGCGGTCTATCAGGCGCTGGCCGGGATAATAGGTACGATAGCCATCCAAAAACTGCTGCAATATCCTGCGGTCAGACTCCGACAACTTCACGCTTGCATCCGGCATCTCGGGATTCTCGTAGACCAAACGCAAGGGACGGTCGATAAACACCTTGCGATACTTGAAGTCGTCATTGTCCTTCACTCGGCTTTCCACCTGAATCTCCACGCCATCGGCCGTAGTGGCCTTATAGACAAAGTTGTTGAAGCCGTGATGGGCCTGCATAATGAGGTCGCGGCAGATGTCCGTGATTTCCACGCGCTTATTGCCGAGTGGCTTGCGTCGTTTCTCATAGCACCGGCTGGCATCGATAAGCTGCACCTTGCCTCGGCGTTCCGCACGCTTGTTCTTGGTAATAACCCAAATATAGGTGGCAATGCCCGTGTTGTAAAACAGGTCGGTGGGCAGCTGGACAATGGCCTCCAACCAGTCGTGGTCAAGCAAATACCCACGGATGTTGCTTTCCCCACTTCCCGCGTCCCCCTTGAATAGCGACGAACCATTCTGAATGATGGCCATGCGGCCTTCATCCTTCAACTTCGCCACACCATTCAGCAAGAACAACATCTGTCCGTCGCCTATGGTAGGTAATCCGGGTTCAAAACGACCGGCTCCACCCAATCGGAATTCTTCTTCCACCTTTTGGCGTGAAGGTTTCCATTCGATGCCAAAGGGGGGATTGGAAATGATATAGTCAAATGTGTAACCCGCAAACTGGTCATTCCCAAGAGTATCCCCCTGACGCATGTTGTCGGCATTGCCTCCCCGAATCAGCGTATCGGCTTTGGCAATGGCAAAAGTCTGGTTGTTCAACTCCTGGCCATAGCTCGTTATAGCTGCCTCAGGGTTAATCTGCTTGAACCGGTCGTGCAGACACGAAAGCATCTGGCTCGTTCCCATCGCCATGTCATAGTTGGTGGCAACGATGTCTTTTCCTTTCAATCTCGCTTCATCGTCGCCAATCAGCAGCTCTGCCATGAGGTTGATGATGTCGCGGGCGGTAAAGTGTGCTCCGGCCTGTTCATCATAACTCTCGGAGAATTTGCGGACAAGTTCCTCGAAGATGTAACCCATGTCGACGCTTGAAATCTTGTCGGCGCCGAGATAGGCTTTCGTGGTGCAGAACTCCTTGATGACTAGGTAAAGCAGTCCGTTATCGGCCATCCTATCTATCTCCTTTTGGAACTCCATGCGGTGGATGATGTCGATGACGTTCTCCGAAAAGTGGTTCAGATATGACTCAAAATTGTCTTTGATGTTGTCTGCATCGGCCAACAGGGATTCAAAGGTGAAACGGCTCAGGTTGTAGAACTTTTGTCCGGCTGCATCCTCCAAGAATCCACGCTTCACTTCGATTTTCTTCTTGTCCAAATCCTTATTGGTCTCTAAAACCTGTTCACGAGTGGGCGCTAGTGTGTCTTCAAAACGTTTGATGACACACATGGGTAGAATGACGTTGCCGTACTCGTGGGGCTTGTAAACTCCTACTAACTTGTCTGCAATCGCCCAAATCAGGTTGGCTTTCTCTTGCACGTTGACTGTGGTCTGCTGTTGTCTACCGTCTATACTCATATCAGTATTATCTTAGTTGTATATTTTCTTGGATCGGGCGAAAAACGGAGACTTCGCCTTTGTCCTTCTATCTGTATTGGGGTTGATTTCGGTCAATTCTATTTTCTCAGATTTCCTCGAGGTGATGTTAACATAGTTCTCTTCTCAATGCCAGACGCTATCTCCCTTATACTTTTTTTAGAGTCTTCACGCTACAACTCATTGCATTGTAGCAAGTCCTCTTCTTGATCAGCATGCGTTGGTAGAGCCTCAGAAAACCAAATGACTGCCTCACTGATCTGAAGGGTAAGCCCAAAGATAATGGATCTTGACTGAGCTGTTCTAAAAATACCTTTTCCTGCAAATCTTCTAGTTCGGCTGTGTGAGAATGGCGGTTCTCAATCTCCTGAATAACTCGAATGATGCTTCTGCCAACTGCTTGCGCTGGGCTAAATGGCGCACTTCTCCTCCTTGCGGTGAGATAGGCAGGACGGTGTTCTTGGGTGGTGGAATAACCTGTATATCCTCATTCCTTAATGTCTCCCAGAATCCGGACTTGTGGTAATCCCACTCAGGTGAAATGAGAACATGTGGCGTTAGTCGGGCTGGACAGAGAAATTTTCTTTGAGGGAGTTGAGAATACGTTTACGTTCATTATCAATCTGTTCTTCAGTAGCGCCGAGTTGGCGGAGGAGGTGAGAAGCCATAGCGACGGCGGCAGATTCTTCTCCAGAGACGACAATAGAATTTTCGATAGCGCGAAGGGAACCGATGCCGCGGAGGTAAAATGAATACATGGTGACAGGGATGTCTGGTTTAATCGAGCGGGCGGCGTCGACGACTTCGCGGGCCGGGATGGCCATGGAAGAGATGATGAGCCCACAAGCGTTTTCGATGCCGGCACTGCGTAGGATTTCTGTGTTTGTAGCGTCGCCATGGATGACGAGTTTATGGTTATTGCGGAGTTCGCGGACTGTATCGATATTCATTTCGATAATGACGGGTTCGATGTGGTTATCCTCGAGGATTCGAGCGAGGGTTCGACCTACAGGACCATAACCGACAACGATGAGGCGTTGGCTATCTTCGTGAACTGGTTGAATGCGATTTTCTTCTTTTCCATGAGAGAGGTATTGATTGAATCGGCTGTTTTCAATTTTTTTGAGTAGAGGCGGGATGCGTTTATAAATGAATGGATTGAGTGTGATGGAGATGACGGCGGTGATGATGATGGCTGCCGTGACTTCTTCAGAGATGAGACCGTATTTTTCTCCCATGCTGGCCATGACGAATGAGAATTCTCCGATTTGGGCGAGGGCAACGGAGACGATGAGGGCGAGCTTGATGGGTTTGCGAAGGGCGATGACGACGAGAAAAGCGATGATTGGCTTACCAAGCATGACGATGGCCAACATGATTAAAATCAACTGCCAATTAGAAAGAATATTGGTTGGATTGACCAACATGCCGACTGAAACAAAAAACAAGACTGCAAAGGCATCGCGCATGGGCAAGGCCTCTGAAGCTGCGCGAGCACTGAATTCGGATTGCCCTACCACCATGCCGGCCAAAAAGGCCCCTAGGGCCATGGAAGCCCCAAAAAGTTCGGAGGCTCCGTAAGCAATACCTAGCGCAATAGCTAAGACGGCGAGGGTGAAGAGCTCTCGAGTTCCCGTGCGCGCTACTTGAGTCAACACCCAGGGGATGATTTTTTGTCCAACGAACAAAACGATCAGGAAAAGACCGGTAAGTTTGAGGAAAGTGAAGCCGATAGTTTGCCAGAGGTTAGCTCCATCCGGACTCATTAAGACTGGCAGGAGGACGATTGCTAAAATGGTAAAGAGGTCTTCGACAATCAACCACCCTAGGGCGATGTGCCCACCAGGGGTATGCAGTACCCGGTTATCACTTAGGATGCGGGTGAGTACAACGGTGCTGGCAACGGAGATGGCTGTTCCCATGGCGGCGCCAACAGTCCAAGGCCACCCTAAAAGCAAGGCAGCTAGAATGCCGAGCCCTGTGGCGCCAGCAATTTGGATGATTGCGCCTGGTAATGCGGTTTTGCGGACGGCTATGAGATCGTTAAAATGGAAATGGAGTCCTACCCCAAACATGAGCAGGATGACCCCGATCTCGGCACATTGCTCTGCAATTTCAAGGTCGGCATTCATTCCATTGGGGGTGTATGGTCCAACAATAACACCAGCAAGCAAATAACCAATGATGGGAGAGAGCTTGAGCTTTTGCGCCAGAAATCCTAAACCAAAGGCAATGATAAACGCGAAGACTAGAGTCTGAATTAGATGCATAAGTTACGATTGCTTAAAAACAAGAAACGAGAAAATGAGATCGATTTCAAGATATTTACCTTATGTCGGACAAAACTTCCTGGAATGATCCCATGGGTTGAGAATTAATCTTGTAAATGCGGGTGTGGTGTTTACCCTATTGAAAAACGGGAATTGGCATGGTGAACAAATTGTCACGATTCTTCGGTGTGAAGAAATCCCGTATGAGAATTATGATGAATGTCGACATGAAGACCGGCGAAACAGTCAGGAATATGCATATTCAGACGCAGGCAGTGATTTATTTGGGCCCTAGTGCGATGTGTTTGAGCGTTGCGGAACTTCAAGGGGGGGAGGTCCGGTTGATTGATTTCTTGTCGCAGCCTGTGCCGTTGGCTCGAGACATTTTCCGAACGAGTTTAATCTCTCGCAGTACGATGGATCGGTGCGCCAAGGTGATGGGGGATTACATGGTTATCCTTAACGAGTACGGAAGTGGCACGGAGTTTTCAACTCGGTTTTTTATGTCTAACATTATTGCTGAAGCTAGTAATGTGGACGTATTTGTGAACCGGATGCATGTGGCTCACGGGATTCGTGGAAGGCTGATTGACGATGGTAAAATGACGCGATTGATCTATGTGAAAGTGAGGGAAATTTTGGCTAATTACCCTCATTTTCAAAAGAAGAACATATTGGTGGCTCACGTCGGGCCGGGCAATACGCGCATTTTGTTGTTCGAGAAGGGGCGTATTACTCGTTATTCCTGCCATCGCTTGGGGGTGTACCGAACGGGCGAGGCGATCGGTGAAGAAGAATTTGGTGATGATCCTGCGGAATTGCCAATCATGCGTGAACATATTCGCGGACAAGTTGACCAAATTCGCGTGGATTATGCACAATTGAAAAATTTGGATGCGGTGTTGTTGATCGGCGAAGAAGTTCAGAAATTGCGACGTTCGTTAAAGCCGGCTAAAACTAGCCGGATCGATATGGATCTATTTAACGTGGTGGCGGAACAAATGGCGAGGATGGAGACGGAAAGGCGAATGCTGGAATACGATGTAGATTTTGCGTCGGTCAATGCTCTTTTGCCCTCGTTGATTATCAATCAGTCTATTACTCATGTACTCGCCCCTAAAGAAGTGATCATTCCCGAGTTTTCCTACGATCAGGAATTTTTATTGAGTTTAATTCGTGAGGAACAGCATCCTGGCGATTTGGAAGACGAGGTGCTGCACTTCGCGGGGATTTTGGCGGATCGCTACATGTCAGACCGCAACCACCGGATGCACGTAGCTCATTTATGCGATCGGTTGTTTGAAGATTTGCAGGAACTGCACCGCCTCAACGAGCACGACCAACTCCTGTTAAGAGTGGCTGCTATTCTGCACGAAGTCGGTACCTTTGTGAGCCCTCGACATCACAACCGACATTCCCAGTACATCGTCCTCAATAGCGAAATCTTCGGCTTGTCGCGTGATGATGTGGAAATTGTAGCTTTGTTGGCGCGTTACCACCGGCACGAACCTCCCTCAAAATCCGACTCGCTTTATGCCGACCTAGACCAGACGGATCGCATGAGAGTCTCCAAAATGGCTGCTATTTTGCGGGTGGCAGACGCCTTGGAACGTGGCCATGCCTTGAGAGTCAAGGATTTGAAAGCAAGAATACGTGGCAAAAATTTAGAATTAGTACTAAAAGGAGTGAGGGATACGACGGTGGAGGAAATGGCATTGCGCGTGAAAGGCGATCTGTTTTCGGATATTTTTGGATACGACATCGTTCTCGTTCCCGACCAATTGTAAATTTATCAACGAAACCTCTCATCAACTATGGCAGAGCAATATATCAACAGAGAACTTTCTTGGCTGGAGTTTAACCAACGTGTCCTCGATCAGGCTGCTCGCAGTGATTTACCCTTGCTAGAAAGGGTTAAATTCCTGGCAATTACAGCGTCTAATCTTGATGAATTTTTCATGGTGCGAGTCGGGGGATTGCAGATGCTGAGGCGATCGGGCTCGCGGGTAAAAGACATGTGCGGGTTGACGCCGTCGCGGCAGTTGCAGTTGATTCACAAGCGGGTTCGCAAGATGATCGACGTGCAATATGCCTTATGGCAGGACGAAATTTTACCCTTAATGGAAATTGAGAAGGTGAATCCGTTGTCGATGGACGAATTGTCTGAGAGCCAGAGGACTCGGCTGGAGCAATATTACTTGAGTCAAGTATATCCGCTGTTGACGCCTCTAGCTGTCGACGAGGAACAACCCGAAGGTGGAACGTTATTGCCTTCTTTGAAATTGCTGATGGCTGTGGAGCTGGAGGATGATGAAAAGAAGACGAATCGCCTGTGTGTTGTGCCTGTGCCGGATGCGTTGCCTCGCAGGATATTTATTCCGGATTCTGAACAAGAGCGTTATGTGATGTCGGAGGATTTGATTCGTACCTGCATGGGGAGTATGTTCCCTGGAGAACGAGTGCTGAATACGGCTGTTTTTCGCGTGACGCGCAATGGCGATATTGCTGTACAGGAAGACGATGGGTTTGATTTTGCCGATGAGATGGTTGAGGCAATCGTGGCTCGCCAATATTCAGAATGTGTGCGCTTGGAACTAGAAAAAGGGATCGCTGCCGAGTTGGTATTGCGCATTCAAAACATCGTGCAGGTGGGGGAGGCCGACGTCTACTCGTTAGATGGTCCTCTGATGCTAAGCGATTTTATGGAAATGGTTTTTGCTCCTGGCAACGAACAGCTGAAGATTGATCAATGGTTGCCGCAAGCTTCTCCCGCTGTTGATCCGGCCCTGAGCATTTTTGATAACATTGCCAATGGAGATATCCTGTTAAACCACCCTTACGAGAGTTTCGAACCTGTGTTGCATCTCGTCGAAGAAGCGGCTGAAGACCCTGACGTGATTGCCATCAAACAAGTCCTGTACCGTACGGCTAAATCTTCTCGTATTGTGGCTGCTTTGAAACGCGCTGCTGAAAACGGTAAGCAAGTGACGGCTCTCGTAGAGCTGAAAGCTCGTTTCGACGAAGCCCGTAATCTGGAAAAAGCCGAAGAATTGCAGCGAGCTGGGGTTCAGGTCGTGTACGGTGTCAAGGGCTTCAAAACTCATGCCAAAATTTGTCTGGTCGTGCGGCGTGAGTCGGGCTTGTTAAAACGTTATTGTCACTATGGAACTGGCAATTACAATGAAAATACGGCCCGGTTGTATACTGATATTTCGTTTTTAACTTGCGATGAGGCCCTGGGGGCTGACGCATCACAATTTTTTAACGTTGTGACGGGGCGTACTAAAATGATGAAATTCAGGGAGTTATATTTATCTCCTCGCATTATGAAGGAACGTCTGCTTGAGTTGATTGCTAGTGAGGCTGAACGCGCCAGACAGGGTGAAACGGCCAAAATTCGTGCCAAAATGAATAGTTTGCAGGATAAGCAAATCATCGACGCTTTATACAAAGCGGCAGATGCGGGGGTTGAAATCCAATTGAACGTGCGTGGTATTTGCTGCCTGAAGACGGGAAATCGCGGGGGAAATGGCGCTAAGCCGATTCGTGTGGTCAGCATCGTCGACCGTTATTTGGAGCACGCTCGAATTTTCCAATTTCACCATGGCGGCAATACCCTGTTTTTCATCGCCAGCGCAGACTGGATGACTCGTAACCTAGACAAACGGGTCGAACTGATGATCCCTATCCATTCGTCTAAATTGAAACGGCGACTTCGTGGAATTTTGGATGCTTGTTTCAAAGACAATGTGCAAAGTTGCGAAATTACTCCGGATGGATCTGGCAAATCCGTAGGTGTTCCGAAAAACGCCAAACCCTTCCGTATGCAGTTGGCGTTGACTCGAGAAGCTCGGCGGCTTTCCAAAGACAAAGAACGGGAACGCCTTCGCATGCTTGCTCCACATATGCCTCATGCTGATTAAAGCATCCGGAAATTTTGGAACCCCGCCTGAGTTCGCAAACTGGAGGGGAATGCCCTCGGGCGGTGGTTCCAATGATGAATCCTGTCCCCTGCTCAAGGCGATGTTATGCTCGTGTTGTACGTTGCTTGTTGACTCTCAGGGGAAACAATGAAAAGTCAGTAAAATGAGTGAAAAGCTCTCAAAAGACCAATGAGTGTCCTTCTCTCATGAGTTGCCGTATGCTTGGCGGGTTACCATAGGTTATTCAGATGGAAAGGGGAGTTGTTATGATGTCTTCCATGGGGATTTGTTGGTGTCACAAAGTATCATAACAAGAGGAGGGCGAGGCGGTAAACGACCCAGGCCATGACCCAGGCGATAGCGACGGTGTAAAGAGCGGAGTAAATTGCCCATTTCCAGCTGCCACTTTCTTGCCGAATGGCAACGAAGGTAGCAATACACGGGAAATAGAGGAGGATGAAGATCATGTAAGAAAGAGCAGAGGCTGGAGTGATTGCTTTGCTCAAAGTCTTTTGGAGGTAGGTTTCGCCTTGGGAAAGGGTGTCTTCGGTGAGTTCATTGGAATTGTCTTCTGAGCGGTACATGACTCCGAGTGTGCTGACGGTGAGTTCTTTGGCGCCGATACCTGAGAGGATTCCTGTGCTCATTTTCCAGTCAAAACCAAGTGGAGAAAAGACTGGTTCGATGGATTTACCGATGAAGCCGATGTAGGAGTTTTCTTGCTGATCGGCCTCAGAATGATATTGATCGTGGTTGGGAAAGTAACCAAGGAACCAGATAATAACGGAAAAAATGAGAATGATCCCGCCCATTTTTTGGAGATATTGTTTGCCTTTTTCCCAAGTGTGTCGAAGGATGGACTTGGTGGTTGGGATGCGATAAGGGGGAAGCTCCATGACAAAGGGCTGGTCTTCTTCTTTGATGAAATAACCAATAAGACGAGCTGAAACGACGGCGGTAACAATGCCTAAGACGTAGAGACCTAGTAGGACGAAACTGGCATAATTGGGGAAGAAAGTGCCAACAAGAAGGAGGTAGAGCGGTAATCGTCCTGCACAAGACATGAAGGGTATGACCAACATGGTGATGAGGCGACTTCGTCGACTTTCAATAGTGCGGGTGGTGATGACGGCTGGCACGTTGCAGCCGAACCCCATGATCATGGGGATGAAGGATTTACCATGCAGTCCGATATGGTGCATGATTTTGTCCATGATAAAGGCGGCTCGCGCCATGTAACCGGAGTCCTCTAACAGAGAAATGAAGAGATAGAGGATGAGGATATTGGGTAAGAAAACTAGGACACTTCCGACTCCCCCGATGATTCCATTGGAAACGAGGTCTTTTAGCATGCCGTTAGAGAGGTACGACGATACCCATTTGCCAAATTCAGAGACAAGCCATTCGATCCAAGCCATGGGGTATTCCCCCAATGTAAAGGTCCCCTGAAAAATGAGATATAACAAGAAAAAGAAAATGGGGAAAGCAAACCATTTGTCGGTGACGATCGAGTCGATGCGATCTGTCAGGGTTTTCTGTTTAACTCCTCCCTTGGCAGAGGGTTCAAAGGTTTCCCAAAGAGCCCCTTGAATGAAGGCGTATTTGGCGTCGACGATGGCTGCTTCTGGCTGGGTTTCCAAAAGACTTTCGATTCGTTTCTGTTCTTCGAACCGGGTGGCAATGAATTCGTCTCGGTTGGGAAGACTCTCGAGGATTTGTTCGACGTCTTCATCGTGTTCTAGGTATTTGATGGCGAGGAACCGAGTAGAATATTTGTGGCGAATTTCACTGTCAATCGGGATGAGTTGGCGAATGGATTGGATGCTTTGCTCGAGTTCGGCCCCGTGGTAGATGTGGAGGTGGCGGCAGAGCAGGGGTTGTCGCCGTTCGTAAACATGGATGACGGTATCGAAGAGCTGATCGATTCCTTCTCCGGTGCGAGTGACGGTGGGAACAATTGGTGCTCCTAACAACTGTCCGAGTCGTTCGATATCTAGCTTGTCTCCTCGTTTCCTGAATTCATCGTACATATTGAGCGCTAGAACCATGCGCATGTCCATATCGATGACTTGCGTGGTCAGGTAGAGATTGCGCTCGAGATTAGAACTATCGACGACGTTGATGATGATATCCGGCATTTCTTCGACGAGATTGCGCCGGACATATAATTCCTCTGGACTATAGGCTGAGAGCGAATAAGTTCCTGGTAGGTCGACGATGGTGAATTGGTAACCTCCATAAGTAAACGTGCCTTCTTTGGCATCGACTGTGACGCCGCTATAGTTTCCGACGTGTTCGTGTGCGCCGGAGGCGATGTTGAAAAGGGAGGTCTTTCCACAGTTGGGGTTACCAATGAGGGCTACCCGAATTTCGTGGTTTCTCTCTGCCGCAAGATGCTCTAGTTCCTTCTCCAATAGGGTCTCTTCCTGGCTGTCAGAAGCATCGACTGATAGGATCCGGTGCCGATTGACGGATAGCCCCTGGGCTTCTTCCTGGCTGACTACTTCAATGTTGTCCGCCTCTTCCCGTCGTAGAGAAATTTTGTAACCAATGATTTCGTATTCAATAGGATCTTGTAGCGGGGCATTCAGGATGACCCTGACCATTTTCCCATAGACTACCCCCATTTCTGTGATGCGTTTTTGGAAACTGCCGTGGCCATGAACTTTAACAATCATTGCCTGTTCGCCAGTTTTCAGATCAGATAGCCTCATAATTGTGTGGTGCAGCAAAAGAAATAATTCATATCCCCCAAAAGGGAGAATAATTCCCAACACCTATATAGCACAAAATTTGCCTTATTGCCAGTAGGGAATGTGTCTGCATATGGGGATGAGAGAATTAGCGATTGGGGTGAAATAGATGAAACGCGTAGTTTAATGTTGCGACCTAATTGCAAGAATGTAGAGTGGGCGGTAAGTGAGAGAGACCTGGCCTTGCGGTGTGGAGAAGAGTTGTCGGTACTGGGTCATGAATTGTCGGAGGCGATGGGGTGTCCAAATTTGAGTGTGCGTGGCTGTGACGCCTGTTTGGCGGAGATGGTGAAGGACTTGGTTGGGGGTGTCGAATGTGAGTTGGATGGTTTCGTCTTCGAGAATTTGGAGATTGTAAAACGGGGCTAACCAATGTTGCCATTGGCTAGCGGACGGATAAGCGAGCCCTTGGTTGGTGAGTCGGTGGATTTCTGACAGGTTGCCTGGCAGGAAGGTTGAGAACATCAAGATACTATTGGGGGATTGCCATGAGGCTAGTCTGGTGACGAATGCGGCTGGGTGAGCGATCCATTGAAACACGGAAGTTGAAGCGATGAGGTCTGCGGTCCCCTTCCATTCCCAGTGTTCAATGTCTGCCTGGACAAAGGTTGTAGGGGATGAGCAGAAGGCGAGCGCCTGGGTGGCACAGTCGCCCTGGATATCGTTGAGTATCCAGTTTGTGTCGGGAAATAACAGTTGCAAATGTCGGGTCAATCCTCCGGTTCCACAACCGATTTCAAGTGCATGCTCGGGGAAAAATGGCCTTGAACGAGTGAATTCTGCCAATATTTGAGCGGAGTGCGCTGCAATACGTTGTTGAGCGATGGCGGCTTGGTCATACGTGGCACAACAGCGTCCGAATTGCCGACTGATCCGTTGTCGATTGATTAGAGCTGGTTCCATCGATCCCATAGGTAGAATGGATAATGCGGTGCTTGAAGAACATAGACGGGAACGCCGAGGTTGTTCCAGGCTTGGCATTGGTTTTTGGGCGGAAAGATGAGATCTTTCTGTGAGACGAAGGCTTTGTCCCAGGTCCAGGGAACGGTTGGAACGGGGGTGGAGTCGATGCCTTGATAGAGTTTGTGGAGTTCGTCGGTAATCTCATCGAGCGGGCGGGGGGGTATGCCCTGATATTGGGCGAGTATAGAAGATGAACCGCAGATTCGGCGATTGAAGCGAGAAACTCCATCTGCTGTCAAGTTGTTGAGTGTGGCTCGGAAGATTGCTGTGGGGATGCCTACCTCGTCGTGAATGGGGGTGGGGGTGCCGTTGATCGCAAGGGCTGTGGTGATTTGGGTTGGTGTCCATTGGGCCCCAACGTGCATGGCAACCCAGACTCCAAGCGACCAGGCAACTAGGGTAATCGAAGAATAACGCGACAAATCGGCGGGAAAGATGAGGTCGCGATAGTCGTATGCTAGCCACACATCTTCGTCGTCCCTAGGCGCAATGCGGTGGAATAGCTGTGGTGAGACTGACCAGCCGCAAAAGAATAATAGAAGGCGATCGTGACCTTGGTTGCGATAGTAATCGATTTGCATGAAATGATGAGGAAAAGTCGATAAAAATGAGCGTTAAGAATGAATCTCTTCCTGAATCAATTGAGCGAGACTGACGAGGCTTTCCTGAGGAATGTCAGCAGTCAACGAAAAACGGATTCTCGAAGTCCCTTGGGGTACTGTTGGCGGACGCACGGGTAAACAATAGAACCCGCGTCGACGTAGTTGTCTGGCTACGGAAATGCAGTCTTCATTTGTACCGACTATCCAGGGTATGATGTGGCTTGTAGAAAGCTCTCCTCCGTGGCCTGTCAGTGTTTGCGAGAGGATGTTGCTGTGTGCCGCGAGGGTATTGCGGCGATCTTGCATTTCCGGCAAACGGCGGAAGACAAAACTTGTCCAAGCGGTTTGGAATGGGGGAAGGGCGGTACTGAAGATGAGCGAACGGGCTGTGTTGACTAGGTAGTCACGAAGCGTTTTACTACAGAGGACGTAAGCTCCCATCGAGGCGAGAGCTTTGCCGAATGTTCCGACAAGGAGGTCGATATCTGCTATACAGTTCATTTCTTCGGCAATGCCTAGTCCATGGGGCCCTCGGACTCCTATGGCGTGTGCTTCGTCGACATATAAGAGAACATTGGAATAGCGTTTTTTTAGATCGATCAACTGGCGGAGGTCGGTGACGTCTCCATCCATGCTGAATATACTTTCGGTGGCTATGATGACCTGATCGTACTGCGAAGCTTCTTTTTCTAGTAAGTTGTCGAGGTGAATGTAGTCCTGATGCCTGTATCGGCGGAAGGCGGCATTGCTGAGTTTGAGCCCATCGATGATACTGGCGTGAGCTAATTTGTCGGCGATAATTAGGGTGTGCTTGTCGGCTAGAGCTGAGAGAATACCGGTGTTGGCATGATAACCGCTGTTGAAAACTAGTGCGGCTTCTCGTCCGAAAGATTGTTGCAGGAGTTGCTCGAGCTCTTCTGTGTACGGTGAATTGCCTGTTAACAGGCGTGAGGAAGAGGATGATAGCGGTAGCGGCTGATTCATCGCCCAAGTCAGAAAATCCCGCCGGAGTGTGGTGTCATGGGCCAGTCCGAGATAATCGTTCGACGAACAATTCACCATGGTCCCTTCCTGGCTGTGTACGTAAACGCCATGTTGGGTGATGTCGGGTAGTCGACGGAGATTGCCGACTTGAGTAAGTCTATCTAAAAATTGTTGGTAATCTTTCATGAAGAAGAGCAAGGGGCGTTTTGTCCTATGGTGTTGATTGGCCTAACACCGTATTCATAGTCGAAACGTGTCGAATGGTATCGAGTCCTTATTGGGGGATGTTTTTGGATTTTCCGCTCATTTCCTGGATGTCAAATCGGATGATTTCTGTGCGGTAAAATGACTTTTGAGCGTATTTGAGTCCGATTTCAAGATGATCGGGCGCATATTTGCGGAGGATGAGTTCAATGGCATGCTTGCGCTCTTCCGGGGGGAGCCCTAGGCGAGCCTGCCCTTTGAGAATGATACTTTGGTAAGCGGTAGAAAATTGGGCTGGGACAATACGTGTGGCGCCGACGACGCAGAATGAGGCGGCGGCGTGTTGGCTAATGCATTGGAGCTTTTTCCCCTCCGGTGCGCAGTGGATATAAAGCCCACTGGTGGCGTCCCACACGTAATTGGCGGGAATGCCGTAAGGTCGGCCTTGTGGGTCGACCAACGAGAGGACTCCGTATTCGCCTTGTTGCAACAGGAGATAAGCGGCTTGCTCATCGAGCAGGCGATCCTGCCGTCTGATGGGTGCATTGTTGTATAGCATACGCAGAATGTGCCCTTTAACAATCACATGAGGACGATTTTGTCAAAACTTCATTCGAATGGGATAGGGGGAATCTGCCCATGTATGGGTTTATAAAGGTGCTGTTTTAGGAGGAAATAGCTATGAATTGGGTTTGAAAACGAGACAAGACGTGGAAAAATCTTGTCTATCATGGCTGGATGTTTTGTAAATGACCAACGTTGTTTTGTCATTAATTTTGCTTTTAGACGAGCCATGAAATTACGATTGCCCGGATTTTCTATTTGCCTGTTAGCGTTTGCTTGTAGTGCGCCTTTGGTGGTTGTTGCTCAAGAGCAAGATAATGTGGCAGGCGCTTTTAGCGCTGTAGGTAGTGATCCTGGTGAATTGTATTACCACGCTTGGAGGATGTGTAGCGATGCTGAACATATCGCTCAAGAACAGCAATATGCTGAAGCTCTCCACAAAAACCAAGATGCGTTGACTATTTTATCGGCTATTGCTCGTGATCATCCTCAGTGGAAGTCTGCTATGGTGGCCAGACGAATTGCTCTCGCTCAAAATAACAAAAAAAAATGGACGGAATTGGCTCAAAAGCAAGCTGTCCAAAATGCAAAAAACAATTTGCCTGTTTCTCCTGAGATAACTGACAGAACGGGCCAAGGTGCTGCCTTGGATGGCCAGGGGCGTGGTCGCGATTCTTTGCCGGGATTTGAGGAACTGGAGCGGCAGAGACAAGCTCAGGTTCAGCGGTCGCCTAATGATGGCTATATGCCTCCGATATCGCCGACGACTGTGGAAAGTGCGGGATCTAGCTATACCCGGATGGAACAGGAAGTGGTGAGGCTGCGAATGGAAAACGATGCCTTGATTCAGGCCTTAAGAGAAACCAAAAAAGAACTGTTGGTGGCTACAAGAAAACGTGTGTTGGCTGAAGCTGATGCCAAAGCTCGAGAAGAACAATACCAAGAACTGGCAAAACAACTCAGACAGGAACGTACGGTCAATAGCGAACTTGTGCAGAGTCTAACAAAACAGTTAGAAACGGCTAAACGCGACCTGGAAACGTCGAAATTGGCTCGTCAGCAGGCTGAAGAACAGGTTAGACAATTGACAAAACAGCTCGAACAAAGCAATGAAATGTTGGCTGAAGTGACTCGCGAACGTGATTCGCTAAAAGAGGAACGAGAACAACTGGCTGCAATCATTGAATTAAATAGCCCAGACAAAACGAAAAATTTGCTTGATACCAATTTGTCTCTGGCTGCTAAGTTGAAGGAGGCTGAGGCAAAAATCGCTCGCCTAGAGAATGAAAAACAGGAAAGCGAGGATATGAGAGCTGCCAATTTGCGTGAGTTAGAGAACACTCGTGCCGAGGCTGCCAAACTTAAAACGCAGTTGGCGGCAATTTACGACGAAAATATGGGATATCGTAAGCGCATCTCTGAATTGAACACTAAATTGGTGAATACTGAGGCTGAGTTGGAGCGGTTAGCTGCCTCGGAGTCGGCAAGTCCGCTGGATATTGAAGAAAATAGGATTTTGCGGTCTGCTGTGAGTAAGCAGATGCGTTTGCTGGCTACCCAGGTGAAAAGCCGCGAGCTCTTGATTGAATCATATACGCGGTTGAAATTAAAGGATCCTGCTATGGCTGAGGCTTTGAAGATGCTTAAAGATGGCAGTAACCTGGAATTGACGCCTGCTGAAAAGGAATTGCTGGCGAAACTCGAGAGTCGCGAGAAGGCTGCTCAGAATAGTTCGAATTCTCAGTTGTCTGAGGTAGATCGCCAACGCTTGGCAACGGAACAATCTGTCAGGAGTCAATACGAAATGGAGGCAATTGGGTTGACTGCTGAGAAGGCTTTTAGCAAGGGTCGTTATGCCGCCGCCGAACAGCTCTACAAAACCTTGATTGACAACAGACCTGATCATTTCCCGGCACGTGTCAACTTGGGAACGATTTTGCTAAAACGCAATTTGGTCGAAGAAGCCATTATGCATTTGACTCGCGCTGTGGAAATCGACAAGAATTCAGGCCCGGCCCAATTCTTATTGGGGATTGCACGGTATCGTGCGGGTCAGGATAAAGAAGCGATGATGGCCTTTCAGAAAACGGTGAGAATAGAACCTGACAATGCGATGGCATTGCTTTACATGGGCAATATTGAAAGTACCTCGAATCGGTCTGCTGAAGCTGTTAAGTACTACGAACAAGCATTGAAAATTAATCCTAAGTTTGCCGATGCTCATTTTAATATGGCCTCAACATTGGCTCGTATGGGAAAATTTAAGGAAGCTCGCGTTGCATATGATAAGGCGATCAATGCCGGTGCTCTTCCTGATCTTGCCCTCCAGGATATGTTGGAACAAGAGTCGCCCCTTCCGCCGGTCGAGCCGGTGTCTCCTATTGCCTCTGCTTCTCAGAATGGTGAGGACCAGAAATCTGCTGCCAAAGAACAACAGCTTGCTGCAACTCCTGTCTCTACTGCTTCCAATAAACAGAAGGTTCCAAAAGATAAACCTGTTGCTAAGGTCGAGCCGGAAAAGGGGCAACAAAAAGAGGTTTTAACTCCAAAGAGTGCTGATTCGTCGTCCACTAAAGATCCGCAGGCTAAAAAACAACACAAGGCTGATTCAAAAAAAGACGATCAAAAAACAGTGGTGGAGAAGGCTGATAAAAAATCCGAGGAAAAATTGCAAAATCAGCGTTCGACTAGTCGTAAAGTTTCTAAGTCTCAGGCTGACTCTCAAGAACAAAGGCCTGTCGATAAAGATCGTTTGTCTGAATCTAAGAAAACAGACAAGGAGGCTGTTCGGGAAGAAGAAAAATCAAACGAAGAATCGTCTCCGCGTCGCAATAGAAGATGGCGATTTTGAATTGGCTAGAGAATGGTGATCCAGTGGCTGTTCATTTGTTGTGCCGATATGCTCGATCATGGTTGTGATTGTCATTAGTGTCCGGTAAAATTTTTTGAGAAATCGTTCTCTTTGTGGGCATTGCGGATACCTCAATACTGTCTTTGATCTGTTTTACTGGACACCAATGATTCCGAATTTCGTGGTTATTTTAGACCCCATGATCGAACAAACTCTTGAGCTATCGTTGGTTTAACAAGGGGGTAATTTACTTTTTTGTTAGCGAGTGGAGAATACAAATAACATCATGTAGTTGAGGTATTAGTGGATAAAATTAGTGAGAATAATATCTTCATTTTGGGGATATTGAGGATCGACGTGGTGGATTTTTTTGAGTAGCCAAGCCATATTGCGACCTAGTGTCCTCATTGTTTGAAGTCCTTCGAAGTCTTGGGCTGCTTCACCTTGTTCACGACCGTGGACGTTGTTCCAATACTGGGAGGACACGATGGGCATATTGTTGATAGTGAAATATTTGTTGAGCCGGTCGAATGTGGCGGTAGCACCGCTTCGTCGGCAGACGGCAACGGAGGCTGCTGGTTTGAATTGAAGTAGCTTGCTACTAGAGAAGAAAAGGCGGTCGAGTAAGGCACAAAGAGCTCCGTTGGGCCCGGCGTAGTAGACGGGTGAACCGACGATAAGTCCATCGATGCTAGGTAGTTGGTCTCGGAAACGGTTATAAACATCGTCGTTGAATAGACATCTGCCGGTTTTGGCACATTTGCGGCAGGCTATACAGCCTTGTATGGGACGAGTACCAATATGGAGAATTTCTGTTTCGATGCTTTCGTTTTGCAGGGTTTTGGCAACTTCTGAAAGAGCGAGGTATGTGTTGCCATGTGGGTGGGGACTACCATTGATAAGTAATACTTTCATGGAGGTATAATGATGGAATGAAATTGAAACTAAAGGTAAATGATATCCGTTCTATGAAACATGTAGATTCGATTTCGTGGCATGTTGTCTGCTAGTGATCTGGTTTAAGTTCTCTCTAAATCGCATGGGCTTATCTTATCATATTCCTCTTCGGAATGGTCGATAGACAAATTACTGATTGTTGCACCATTATTACAGATGAACAAAAAGGAGAAAACTTCATTGGTCCTCGAACATGGAGAGAAGTAGAAAGTCCCCTAAATTAAATAGGGAATGTTTTGGTGGTCGATATAAAGGTTCCGTCATATGGGGATGAAATTGGAAAGAAAGGAATGCTTAACAAGCTCTTGATTACAGGTCTATTGGGAAGAGTGCGGTGTGTGAAGCAAATCGGGGAACTGGAATGAATATTGGGTAGATTACAGAAATTGGAATTGATTCGCCGCCTGAAATAGCTAGGCTACACGGCAGTTATGCATGCCGATTTGGAGAAACTGGAAAAAACGGGCAAGATTACCTCGTCTCTCGCAAAAAAATTAGATCAACTTTCTCCTGGTCGTTATTGCCACCATAAAGAATGGGGAACGGGTAAGGTTGTCAAGTGGAGTCTGCCAAAGAAGGCTTTGATGATTGATTTTGAAGCCAAACCAAAACATGTGATGGCTCTTGACTTGGCCTTTAAATCGTTGACGCTTTTAACAGAAAATCATTTTCTCGTTCAACGCTATGAAAAGCTTGAATCATTGAAAAAGATGTCGAAAGACAATCCTGTTGAATTGATACGAGTAACATTGGAAGGTAATAATAATCAGCTGAAACCCGAAGAGTTAGAAAAAAATCTCAAAGGCAGTGTGATCCCGGCCAAAGATTGGAAACAGTGGTGGGATAATGTTCGGGCGAAATTGTACAGTGAAGTGGAGTTCTCGATGCCTACGCGCAAGGGTGAATTCATTCGCCTGCGTCGTGAAAAAATCAGTTATAGCCAGGCTGTTATCGACGATTATGGAAATCACCGGGATTTGAAGGATAAGGTGCGTGTTGTTGATTCTGCCAAGATGGACAATATGTTGCAAGATGTGGAGGGTTGTCTAACTTTAGTGAAGTTATTGGATCACGATGTGCGCATAGCTGGTTCTGCCGCGTTGCAGCAAGGTCTGGAATTAGCTGTGATTCGTGATAACATAATAGAGGCTCTCTCTCAGAGAATTAATGGTGATAATGACAACGTCCGATCTGTGGAGATCGCCAACAAACCGCTTGCTGAGTTGCTTCAAGAAAACCAGGCTGCTTTGCCCGAGGTGATAGGATCTATTGCTCCTGTTCATCAGAAGAATATTTACAACAGATTCCCGGTAGCTTTTGGTGAGAACTGGATGGAAGAAGCTCTGCGTGTTTTTGACAAAGGTGGCACTAGAGCTGTAGGCGAAGTCGCCAAGTTCATTAAAGAACAGAAACAGTCGAAACTTCTGTTGGAGCATTTGCACCAAGAGGTGATTAATCAGACCTTGCAGGCTGATGGGCTGATTTGGATTTGCCGTAACAGAACGGGTGAAGCTAAAAAGATTTTCGGCTTGGAAGTCGGATTCGCTATTTTAGCCTTGATCGATCAGGACTACATGAATGATGGTCCGACGCGTGCTCAACGTTTGAAAAATCTCGTCATGGAAGATGGCGATTTGGTCCGCGACTTTATCAAGGGCGTTGCATTGGGTGAAGTCCGTCAATTCGCTAAAACTTTGTATGGTTCGGCGGCTTTCCCTGAACTGGATCGCAAGGCTTTAGTCGCTCGCATGATGAGTATTTACCCGGAACTACAGGACATCATCTTGAAGTCGACGGATAATGACGAAGTCCGTGGCCGACGCCAAACGTTGTTCGTTTCTTGGGAGAGCTTGAACAAACGTAAGGAAGAGTACGAAGAGCTGGTAAACGTAAAGATTCCACAAAATAAACATAATAAATCTGTCTTCCGGGCTGAAGGTGATTTGCGAGAAAATGCTGGTTACCAGGATGCTAAGGAGGTCGAACGTGTGCTGAATCGCCGCCGTGCTGAACTCGAACACGATCTCGAAGTGGCTCAAGGAACTGATTTCAAGGGGGCTGATACATCTGTGGTCTCGATGGGAACGATTGTATCTCTACAACCTGAATCGGGTGATCCTGTCGATTACACGATTTTGGGCGCTTGGGATTCTGACCCGGAACGTCATGTGGTGTCCTATTTGTCTCAGGCTGGAGCTCAGTTGATTGGACATAAAGTTGGTGACGAAGTCGCTTTTGTGCCAATCAATGAAGAACGGAAACGTAAGTTTACTGTATTGGGGATTAAAGCTGTTAATCCCTGATCAGAGAAAAATGTTCCACTAGGTTATTGGGGGATAGCCTGTGGAATAACCATGGGCAGGAAGGGGAAAAAAGGGCGATACATAAAACAACTCTTCCTGCCCATCCTATCTGTTAAGAGGGAACGAATGTTCTTATTTTACAAAATATTCTCTACCTGATCTTTCCCTCTGGTTGTTGGTCTGCTGGTCTTATCCTCTTAATCTAGTAAGACTGCGAGAATGATTCTCCCTGAAATATCTCAAGTGGGGGTTCGCTCAAAAAAAATTGACCGGGCACGAATGTCATAAATTATGGACTCAAGAACTTTTGGAAGACGACTCATGTTCTCTGAAAAGGTATGTCAACCCCTAGGCAAAAGACGATATTCTCTTGTGATGTAAGTGGTGTGAATGATTTTGTGAATATATGGTAATAAAGGACTTGCCGCTTGCAAATATTTGATGTAAACGATCTCTATGCGTTTGACTGTCGCCTTTGCGGGTATTATGTTGCTTGTGCCTCTGCTATTAGGATGTGATGCTACGACTAGGAGGCCTCCGGCTATTTCTTATATTCCAAAGGCGGAACCTATCCCTGTGGCAACTCCTGTATTAGATATGCCGAGGACAAGGAATTTGCCAACCAACTTCCCAACGCGACCATTGGCTTTGCCTTCTGCGCCGCCGCGTCGTCCGAATTGTGCTAGTGCCTGTGTGATGGATGCGTTGACGGGGAGAGTGTTGTACAGCCACAATGGTAATCAACGAAGGCAAGTGGCGAGTACGCAAAAATTGGTAACGGCATTGGTGGTGTTGGAAAATGGAAATCTCAATAAAGATGTGCTGATTGAACCATCAGATACGAGAGCTGATCCTACTAAACTTGGATTGAGGTCTGGACAAGTGTATAATAAAGGTGAGTTGTTACATGCATTAATGGTGCGGAGCTTCAATGATGTCGCCTTGGCTTTAGCGCGCGATACTGCTGGTTCGGTTCCTCGCTTTATTGATATGATGAATGCTAAAGCCCGTCGTATGGGCATGTATAATTCTCGTTTTGCCAACCCTAATGGGCTCCCTGCCAATCAATATTCGACTGCTATTGACATGGCTCGTTGTGCCTATTACGCTTACCGTAATCCGTCATTACGTAGTATGGTTTGTACCTCTACCTTTGATTTTACGTTGGCAAATGGACGCCATGTGATGTTGAACAACACAAACAAACTCTTGAACAAGTACTCTTGGGTAACGGGAATGAAGACGGGCTACACGAACGCTGCTGGTCGTTGCCTGGTGTCGTCTGGTGGCGTGAATGGTCGCCACGCAATCGTTGTTGTCCTAGGATGTCGGCCTTCGCTAATTTGGCGAGAATCAGAAAATCTCCTTAAGTGGGCCTTGCAGATTTAATTATCTTGCTCGGCTTTCATCGTTTTTGTCTTTTGTGTCTGCTAGTTGTTGTACTACGTTGCAACAAGTCTTTTGTTCAAGTAAAATCATTAGTGTCCGGTAAAAACGAATAAGACAAAATTAAGGTGGCCGCAATGCCCATAAAACGGACCTTACGGATAGCCTTGTGAAAAAGTAAGCCCCCCCCCTATCAAAAAAGCGTTAATTCTGGTGGGCCTTCCTCGATTTCTTTGAGTAGTTTTAACCAGTCCTTTTCCGGCTCTTCAAAGAAGGTGTAGCA
>CASFPZ010000037.1 GCA_949296365.1 uncultured Akkermansia sp.
CCCCCCCCCGCCCCCCCCCCCGCGCCATAAGGTAATAGGAATTTGATTAACAATAATAACAGGAACAATAGTAATTTAGCAAAACGAACCTCTCACTATAAGCTAAAATGTTCAAAAAACATTCGTGCCCGGTCAAAACAGATAAGATAAACTTGAGGCCTCCGCAATACCATCAAACGGACATTGAGGACTTCTTTGAACCATTTACCCAGTCAACTTCTAAATCTTTGAAGAACGAACCGTAGTTCACGTAGCCTATGAGAATGATCTAGGGCATCGCAACCAGATCGGAGAAACTCTACGAACCTTTGACATTTTTCTGTAATCCTATGAGCAACAGGTCAACCATAAGAACACCCCCAACTTATAGTTTGTCCAATAGAAAATTCTCAGGGAACGTTCGTTTAAAAAGTTTTACCAAGCATACAAGATCTTAGGCTTGCCAAACAGAGAACGTTTTGCCATATCTGTGTGGTTTTAATTTCGTCCGTTCATGCCCAAAGACATTACGATTCGGAAAATACTCGTGATCGGCTCCGGGCCGATCGTTATTGGACAAGGTTGTGAATTTGATTATTCGGGGACGCAAGCTTGTAAAGCGCTCAAGGAAGAAGGTTACGAAGTAGTTCTCATCAACTCTAATCCTGCCACCATCATGACGGATCCGGACTTTGCTCCGGCCACGTACATTGAACCGGTCACGCCTGACTTTGTCGAGCAAATCATCATTCGTGAGAAGCCCGATGCCATTTTACCGACCTTAGGAGGGCAAACCGCCCTCAACTGCGCCATGGAACTTCATCGGCGCGGCATCCTCCAGCGCGAGGGAGTACGCATGATCGGAGCCAACGCGGAAGCCATCGACAAGGGTGAAGACCGCCGATTGTTCAAAGAAGCCATGATCAAGATCGGGTTAGACGTACCCAAATCAGGTATTGCCCACGATATGGCAGAAGCCCGCCAGGTTTCGGCAGACATAGGTTCGTTTCCACTCATTATTCGTCCAGCTTTCACCTTAGGGGGGACAGGGGGCGGCATTGCTTACACTCGAGATGAATTTGAAGAAATTGCCGCACGAGGGTTAGATCTTTCGCCGACTTCCGAGATTTTGATCGAGGAATCTCTGTTGGGGTGGAAGGAATTTGAGATGGAGGTCATGCGAGATCGATCCGACAACTGTGTCGTGGTCTGTTCGATAGAAAACGTCGATCCCATGGGGATTCACACAGGCGATTCCATTACCGTAGCGCCCATTCAAACACTAACCGATCGAGAATACCAACACATGCGCGACGCCGCCTTTGCCGTGATCCGCGAAATAGGCGTTGAAACAGGCGGATCCAACATTCAATTTGCCGTCGACCCACAAACAGGCCGAATGATCGTCATAGAGATGAACCCGCGGGTATCGCGTTCATCAGCGTTGGCCTCTAAAGCGACAGGATTTCCCATTGCCAAACTAGCGGCCAAATTAGCCGTAGGTTACACACTCGACGAACTGAAGAACGACATTACTCAAACGACCCCCGCCTCATTTGAGCCGACCATCGACTACGTCGTCGTCAAAGCGCCCCGATTCACCTTTGAGAAATTTGAAGATGCCGATCCAACGTTAACCACCTCGATGAAATCCATCGGTGAGACCATGGCAATCGGCCGAACATTCAAGCAAGCCTTGCAAAAAGCGCTTCGTTCGCTAGAGACAGGCCGTTGGGGGTTTGGTTTCGACCCCAAATCGCCCACAAACGCCAGCGAGGAAGAAATCACACGGAAACTAGCCGTACCCAATGCAGAACGAATCTTCTGGATCCAAACAGCATTGCTCCATGGGTTCTCTCCGGAAGAGATCCACGAACTTACACAGATAGATCCCTGGTTCATTGCGCAATTTGAAGAATTAGCCATGGCCGGGTTACGCCTGTCAGATTTACCCTTGCGCAAGGCCAAAAAATTAGGGTTTTCAGATCGGCAGATCGCATTAGCACGCGGAGAATCAGAAGAGGATATTCGAGCCGAGCGCAAGCGTTTAGGAATCGTACCGACCTACCGGCTCGTAGACACCTGTGCCGCCGAATTCGAAGCGATGACCCCCTACTACTACTCTTGCTATGGAGATGAGGACGAAGGGAGGCGTTCCGATAAGAAGAAAATCGTCATTTTAGGGGGAGGTCCCAACCGCATTGGTCAAGGGATTGAATTCGACTATTGCTGTGTACACGCTTCGTTTGCGCTCAAAGAACTCGGCTATGAGACAATCATGGTCAATTCGAATCCAGAGACAGTCTCTACCGACTACGACACGTCGGACAAGCTCTATTTTGAGCCCCTCACGCTAGAAGATGTTCTGAATATTTGCGACCACGAGCAACCAGACGGAGTCATTGTCCAATTTGGCGGGCAAACACCACTCAATCTAGCCTCAGCCTTGGAAGCCCACGGAGTCCCGATCATCGGGACCAGTCCCCGATCTATCGAAATGGCAGAAGATCGCAAGTATTTTTCAGCATTATTAGACAAGCTAGGGCTCAAACAAGCAGAAGCTGGAACAGCCACCTCGCCAGAAGAAGCATTGACCGTTGCCAACCGGATTGGTTATCCCGTGCTTGTACGCCCATCATTTGTCTTGGGAGGCCGAGCCATGATGATCGTCTACGACGACCAAGAACTCATCCACTACATGAGAAATGCAGTCAATGCCTCGCCAGAACGCCCAGTACTCGTCGACCGCTTTCTTGAGAATGCCACAGAAATTGATGTTGATGTCATAGCAGACGGCCACCAAGCAGTCGTCGGAGCCATCATGCAGCACGTTGAGCCAGCCGGCATCCACTCAGGAGACTCAGCCTGCATGATTCCAGCAGTGGGGATTTCGATGCGCATGCACAAAGAAATCATGAGAGCCTCGAAAGAACTAGCCCAGGAGCTCGAGGTCAAAGGCTTGATGAACATTCAGTTTGCCATCAAGGACGAGCAGCTCTACATCATCGAAGTGAACCCGCGAGCCTCTCGAACCGTACCATTCGTTTCCAAAACGATCGGCGTTCCACTTGCCAAATTGGCCGCCAAAATCATGGTCGGCAAAACACTTGCCGAATTAGGTTTCACTAGAGAAGTGACGCCAGAATATTATTCATTTAAGGAAGCCGTTTTTCCGTGGAGTCGGTTTCCCGGGGTCGATGTTGTGTTAGGGCCCGAAATGCGATCCACAGGCGAAGTCATGGGGATCGATGACGATCCTGATATTGCTTTTGCCAAATCGCAACTAGCAGCCTCCAATCCGTTGCCAGAAGCAGGCATGGTTTTTATTTCCGTTAACGACCGAGACAAAGAAGCCGTACTACCGTTGGCCAAAATCCTCATCGACTTAGGCTTTGAGCTTTGTGCGACGCGAGGGACAATGATTTATCTCTTACAGCACGACATAGAATGCGAACGCGCTTACAAAGTTCATGAAGGCAAACGCCCCAACATCGTGGACCGGATAAAAAACGGAGACATCGCATTCATCATCAACACGCCGGGCAGTCACCACGCAGCCCGAAAAGACGACGTATTCATCCGGGCCTCGGCCGTCGCCACCAGAACCTCATATTGCACGAACATGGCCTCTGCACGAGCCTGCATCAACGCCATGAACAGCATTTGCCACAAAAAAGCGAACGTCCGTTCCCTCCAGGAATTCCATCGTTTGTAATCAGGGGTCGGGGATTTATCACTACTGTATGCCAGAATTCTCATCGTCGAGTTCTGGCATATGTAGTTTTAGGATCTTGACTCTCTGCTTTAAGAACGGCTAGTTTTAGGTAAGATTTTTAGTCTAGTTGATCAACTTATGAAAGTTCGTTCTCTTACTCCACTAGTTGCGGCTATTTTGCCAATGGCCTATATGCCAGCAGCCCAGACGCTTGCCACTCCAGCCAGTACTAGCGCATCCTCACATTCAACAGCAGAAAGCAATATTGTTCGGCAAGACCCACAACTTGTCACAGGGGAACTTACCAATGGATTATCATACATCATACGCCCTAATCAAGAGCCCAAAGGGCGCCTGTACCTCAAGCTCCGAGTTCAAACAGGGTCACTCAACGAACATAAGAACAATTTAGGGATTTCCCATTTTATTGAGCACATGGTGTTCAACGGGAGCAAGAATTTCAAAGATGGCGATATCATGCAAGTCATGCAACGGCATGGTTTGGGGCTCGGCGGCGATGCCAATGCCTATACGTCGTTTGACGAAACAGTCTACATGATCAACCTGCCCAACCTGAAGGACGACACAGTCAAACTAGCCTTTACGATTCTACGGGATTTTGCTGATGGCGCCTTTTTGACGGAAAAGGAAATCGACAAGGAACGCGGCGTCATCGCCAGCGAATACAAAGCACGAGACTCAGCCAACATGCGGCTCATGGAAGAGTCATTCCGGTTTTTGCTAGATGGTTCTATCATCGCCGACCGCATGCCCATCGGGTCTCTGGATTTTATTAAAACCGGGCCAAGATCCCTTTTCTTGGATTACTACAAGACATATTACCAGCCACAGAACATGCAATTGGTTCTAGTGGGCGACATTACCCCAGAGCAAGGGAAAAAGTGGGCAGAGCAGTACTTTGGATCCATGGTACGCAGCGCAAACATGCCGCAAGCCAATTGGGGCAAAGTCATTCCCGCCAGCGGAGTTTCAGCCCGATGGATTTCACATCAAGATGCCACAGGGCAAATCATCACCATAGCTTCTCCCAAGCCCTATGACAAGAAAGCCGACACCGTGCAGGAGCGAATCAAGGGGATCACCGAAAAGGCAGCGATGAGCATGTTGTCGCGTCGATTCGACAAGTTAAGCAAACAATCGGATTGCCCCTTCATCTCAGCCACCATGGGCAAGGACACCCTGTTTCAGTTAGCAGAAGTTGTTGAACTAAATGCAGCGACCAATCCAGGCAGCTGGCAACAGACCCTAACAGTCTTGGAGCAAGAGCTCCGGCGAGCCCAGCAATTTGGCTTCACCCAAGCCGAAGTAGACGATGTCGTCAAAAACATGCAGACAAATGCTCAGGTAGCCATCCAGTCGTGGAAGACAGCCAAATCTCCAACAATCAGCCAGTCCATCATTGGTGCCATAGGCAACGCTAAAGTTTTTACAGCTCCGCAAGAAGACATGCGAATCCTGCAAGAAGCGCTGAAACAAGGAGCCGTAACTCCGCAAGCTTGCCAGAAAGCCTTGCAACAAATGATTGATCTTAAGAATCTTAAGATCATCGTTACCAGCAAACAAGCCAATCCGCAAGGCAACGAACAGATTTTGGCGACCTGGAATCAATCGGCGCAGCAACAGGTACTAGCCCAACAGGAAGAAGCGAGGAAACCATTTGCCTATGAGACCATAGGCGCAGCCGGGAAAGTCGTATCCAACCAATTTGACCAAGCCAGCAACACCCACCGAATTGTTCTTTCAAACGGCATTCGCGTCAACCTCAAGAAAACACCATACGATCAAGATATCATTCATATCCAAGCAGACGTAGCAGGAGGCGCCATTACCATGCCCGCAGGGAAAGAAGGATTAAATGTCCTGGCGCCTCACGTCATGAATGCGGGAGGGCTGGCTGCCCATTCACAAGACGACTTAACGCAGATCATGGCTGGGCATTCAGTAGGCCACACCTTTATGATCGCGCCCGAGCATTTTTTGCTGACAGGATCAACGACGCCAAAGGATCTCGAGCTCGAATTAAAATACTTAGCAGCGACTCTCATGCATTCAGGATATCGTCCAGAAGCGGAAAGCATGTTGCGCCGAGCCTTGCCATTGATCTACGATTCCATGAAAAAGGAGCCACAAGGGATTTTGATGCTCGAGGGATTAAAATTCCTCCGGCAAGGGGATCCCAGGTTTTATTTTCCAAGCAAAGAGGCCGTTGAACAAGTCACGACAAACGACGTCAAGCAATGGATTGATCCCGCTCTGAAAAACAACTATCTGGAAATTTCTCTCGTAGGAGATTTTGATCCTGCAGCCGTCATTCCAGTATTAGAGAAAACCATTGGAGCCTTGCCCAAGCGAGCAGCCAAGCCGCCCGTCATAGATCGCCAGCAACTCAAGTTCTCGATTGCCCCGGGAGGCAGTTCAGCCGTTATTCCCTATTCGAGTTCTATCGATCGCACGCTTGTTTGCGTCGTTTGGCCAACAACGGACGGGTTAGATGCCCAAAAGGCACGCCAACTAGCCTTGGTCAAAGATATTCTACGCGAACGATTGTTCCAAGGCATCCGCGAAAAAATGGGTGAGGCTTATTCGCCGCAAGTCCAGAACGATGAAAGTTTGACCTATCCCGGCATGGGGCACCTCATGGCACTCATTCCAGGGACACAAAGCAACAAAGACAAAGTGTTGCAAGCCGTCAAAGACATTGTCAGCGATTTAGCCAAAGGGCAAATCACCCAGGATGAATTCAGTCGAGCCCTCAAACCGCTACTCAACAAGCAAGAACGATTCCTTCGCGACAACAAGTATTGGTTATCAAGCATTTCTCAATCGCAATCGCGCCCAGAATTCGTTACGAGAGCACTCGAAGCCATCAAAGGGTACCAGTCGATTTCCGTTGATCAAATCAACCAGTTGGTCAAGCAAATCTTTGCGCCAGGCAAAGAAATTTCCATTGCCATCGTTCCTCAAATGACAGCAGTTCCCAGAGACGGGAAAGAAGCCAGTACGTCACAAGCCCAACCCATTCAGCCAATACAAGCTCCACCTCAATCGGTTCCAGCAATCAAGCCCCAGACACTTCAGTCTCCCTACGTCGTGTTGGTTTCGCAAGAGACAGCCAAAATGCCGGAATGGATGACAGTCGCGCAAACACTCCAGAGAAAATACAAATCGGCCAAAATTGTAACGTATCAAGGTAGACCTGACGCTGAATTGCCAACATTGAAGAAAATCAGCCCTCGATACATGGCAATCGTAGCCCCACCAGAACAAATTGACCGAGAACTCGTCAATCAACTGCATCGGTTAACCCGTAAACTAGATACCGACCCATACGGGGACTGTATTTGGGGAATCGTGACAGGTTTTACGCCACAAGATGCCATGCGAATCGCGCAGGAGCAAGATCCACTGACGATCACACGGGCCATGGGAACGACCAATATTGATGCCAATCGTTTTTCAGACAGCATGTGCATTACCGACTGGCATCCCTTTGAAGTCGTCGAACAACACGGATACAAGAAGGCCGAGCCCAAACCACTACCACAAAGCGACAAGGGAGTCGTGCCCAAATTCGTCGAATTCTGGACACAATCCCACCCAGAATTAGTCGTCACCTCATCCCATGCTACGCAGTACAACCTTGAAATGCCCTTTGGCAAAGGGCTCATCGTTTCGTACGACAACCAATTCCATATTTTAACCATTCCCCAGAAAAACGAATATGCTTCGTTCCTAAAAGGAGTACTTTTCGATGGGAAAGAAGAAGAGCTAGCCGCCTATCTGCAAAAGAACAATCCCCCCGTACTCCCCCATGATGCGACGCCTAAAGTTTGGATTGCAGCAGGGAACTGCCTGTTTGGCGATGCGAAAAAAACGAAAAATTCCATGGCCGTCACAGCATTGAGCGGTTATGGATGCAATCAGCTAGTAGGTTACACCGTGCCGACGTGGTACGGCAAGGGCGGTTGGGGAGCGCTATCATTGTTCATGGGCAATCACAATATGAGTTCGTTTGCTGAAGCCTGGTACCTCAACAACCAATTCCTATTGGAAGAAACAATGCGCCTGTTTCCGGTTTTGATCAATGTGGAATTTAATGCGTCATCGATCAGCGCTATTAAGAATGAAGATCCCAACTTTCTGCCGAATATCCAAAAAGCCAATTGTGGCATTGGCAAAGACCAAATGGGGCTCGTTCACGATCGTGATGTAGTAGCATTCTATGGAGACCCAGCTTGGACAGCTCGGCTCGATGAAAGCCACGCGCGTTCGCCCTGGTCACTCCAATGGAACGATTCGGCACATCCGGAAAAAGGGCTAACCATTACCGCCAATATGGATCACTCAGGTCGATTTGCCGTATGGTTTCCCAAAAAGATCAAATCTAACAAAGCCGTCTTAACCATCGGCGATCAGGAAACTCCCGTCAGCAAGATCGGGGTACAAACTGATGATTTCATCATCATACCAGAACTAAAACTCGGCAGCCGCCAAAAAGCGACTATCACCTTTTAACTTCAATCCTGTACTCAGTTGCCCAGAATAAGGCAACGATTCGTTCTTCTTCAATGGGCTTCACCTTGAAGAAGAACGAAACGGACTTGACTTGTCCTGAATATACACTAGCCTCACAGTAAGCACTCAATCAACAACAAATTGACATGACCGATCGCAGAATCGTAATTACAGGCATTGGTGTCGTCAGCCCTTTGGGCAACGATCTAAAGACGACTTGGGAAAACCTCAAAGCTGGTCGAAACGGCATTGATCTGATCAAGTCTATGGACACCAGTGACTATCCGGCTAAGATAGCCGGCGAAGTGAAGGATTTCGATCCTGCCCCCTACTTCAAAAGCCCGAAGGATGCTCGTCGCGTTGACCGAGTCACCCATCTTGCAGTTGCGGCCGCCTCGATGGCCATCAAGGATTCAGGGATTGAAGTTGAGAAGGAAGACACGACTCGCATCGGTGTCATGATTGGCAGCGGCATTGGCGGGCTCGGCACTCTTGAAAGCCAGCATAAAATACTTTTGGAGAAGGGGCCACACCGCGTATCGCCGTTCATGATTCCTTACATGATCAGCAATATTTCATCAGGTATTGTTGCGATGGAATATGGATTCCGCGGGCCCAACATGACAATCGTCACAGCTTGCGCCACCTCTAACCACAACATAGGAGAAGCTTGGCGCATCATGAAGTTTGGCGATGCAGACGTCATGATCACAGGAGGAGCAGAAGCCAGTATCCGCCCAACAGGCTTAGCTGGATTCTCCAACATGAAAGCTTTAAGTACAAGGAACGACGACCCGGCCACAGCTTCCCGCCCCTTCGATATCGATCGCGATGGATTTGTCATGGGCGAAGGTTCTGGCATCGTCGTTCTGGAAACATTGGAACATGCCACGAAGCGAGGAGCTCGCATTTACGGAGAACTTGTAGGCTACGGCGTCAGTTCCGACGCTTACCATTTGACTTCGCCATTGCCTAATGGAGAAGAAGCAGCACGTTGCATGCAAATGGCACTCGACCACGCCCACATGAACCCCGAAGAAGTAGGTTATGTCAACGCACACGGCACCTCGACTCCACTCGGTGACATCTGTGAGACAAAGGCCATCAAATCCGTCTTTGGGGACTACGCCAAAAATGGGCTTCTTGTCAGTTCGACAAAATCGATGACAGGGCACTTGCTAGGAGCAGCGGGCGGTGTGGAACTCGCAGCTTGTGTGATGGCACTGCAAGATCAAGTCATTCCACCAACGATCAACATCTTCAATCAGGATCCAGAATGCGATCTTGATTACGTTGCCAATGAAGCTCGCGAAGTCCATTTCAATGCAGCCTTGAGTAATTCGTTCGGTTTCGGTGGGCACAACTCCACAGTAATTGTCAAGCGTATCTAGTATTTATAAGGAGCCCTCCGCCTCAGGAAAGAATGGCTGAGGGCTTTGAAGTCACTTCCATGAACGACGACGTACAATCCCAATCCTCCTCGCCACGGCCACCGATATTGTATGAGTGGATTTTTTGGGTCGCGGTTTGGACCATTTTAGGTATTGCATTCATGGTTATTTTTCATCTTATTGGTTGGTTGAACGAATGGGGTGTCGGGATTCACCAGATGTTAGTTCAGCCACCTTTTTTGCTTACACATCCCATTGTTCCATCTTCATTAGGGCTTTTTGTTATTACGTTAATTGCCACATTATTTTTCGTTTATCTTCTGTTGGGGATACGGCATCTATCGGCAAGGCTAGGCGTATGGTTTATGACACTTTTGCTCGTTGCGCTCTGCACGCCAGTTTTCGCCCTGTGGAACTTGTACTTTAATCCATTCGGACTGTTGGTATCGCTGTTTATTGCCGGGCTAGGGTCCTCTATCACTGCAGGTTTTTTAAGCATTCACAACCGATAATCTTTAGAACGCTTACGACATGAGCCAATTGGATTATCCACCGCCGATTTTAGACCTTATCCAATGTCTCAAGAGTCTTCCCGGCATTGGTTCACGCGGAGCAGAGCGTTTAGCGCTTTGGATGTTAAACCACCGCCAACAAGAGGCAAAAACATTAGCTATTAGCATTCAGACGACAATGGATTGTATCACACCATGTCCCGAATGTGGTTTCTTTGTCGAAGACGGAGCGTCATGTCCAGCCTGTGCTGATCCTCTACGCGATCACACCTTAATTTGCGTCGTCGAAGAGCCCACCGACATTCTTCCAATCGAACGCAGTCGAGCTTTCAATGGCGTTTATCATAGCCTGGGCGGGAAGTTATCGCCGCTAGACGACATTGGGCCGGAAGACCTTCGAATCGACGTCCTGCTTCAGCGAGTAGATGCAGCAGGCCCAGACTGCGAAGTTATTCTTGCGACAGGCTCTGATGTTGAAGGAGAAGCGACAGCAGCCTACCTAACTGAATTGCTCAAAAAGAAACAGTGCCGAATCTCTCGACTTGCCCAAGGTATGCCAGCTGGCAGCGGGCTCGAACAGGCAGATCCACTCACGTTGATCAAAGCACTCCAGGGACGTACGGCCTGCCAATGATTCACGTCCCTCCCCCAGGGAATCGTCGTCATTCATCGCCAAAAACGCGAAGGATGATCACTCAGGGGGAGTCGCATCTCCAACAAGTCGCTCAAGAAAAGCCTCCAAGCAAGGTACCCTCTAGAATCTAACACGCGTCAGGATTCGCGGAAGGGATGAGCGCATCAATACGAGCGCGTTCGAAATCGGCAGGGCAAATCGTTACCTGAACCCAATCGCCAGGTTGCAACATATCTCGCAGATGAGCATTTTTTAATTCGACGAAAGCAACAGTACGTTTTCCATTAGGCAAGGATGCATAAAATGCCGTTTGAGCGAAGCGACTTACAATTTGGCACTTCGTTACGATGAATAACGAGGGATAAGATTCCGGAGATCTTTTCATAGAGCAGACGGCATGAAACAAACACAATTTTCTAGCGACGCCCAAACGAATTCAACAACGTATTCAGGAGACCTTTCCCTGGGGATTGTTCCTGTTTCTCCTTGAGATCAGGTTGGGAGTCAGGATTTTGTTTTTTATCGTCTTCTGGTTTAGGAGAACCATTCAACATCTTTTCAAAGAGCGACTTCCCAGCCTCAATGACATTTTCAGGAGAGACACTCGCCTTTACTAAGCGGATACTCAGATCCTCCTGGGGGTGATCCAGCGTTCCGCTCAAGTTCATATTAGCCCATAAATAGCCATCTTTTTCAGTTGTAAAAACTTGTTTTACCCCTGGAAGCATCGTCAAGATTCCCGGCAAGAGGCCCACATGGAGACGTCCGGAAAGGCGTTTATCCGCGTCGATACGAACAGATCCTTCGACTCGGCCCAAACTATTGCTAGACAAGACGATATCTGACAAATTCCAAGATTTGCCATCACTTCGGAAGTTAGATGAGCATTGATCAAACTCGATTTGTGTAAATTTTTTCGTTTGGGTAAAAACATTAAGCTTACTAAGGATAGGCAGAGAAGTAAGAACCGCTTTGTCGATTTTTGCGGAACCCGACAATTCTTGTAGACCCAGCGAGGCATTACCGCGAGCCCGAACAGTCGCATGAAGCGTACCCGACAGTTTTTTCAACCAATCCTCCTTCATCACCTCCGCACAATCCATATCGCGTAAGACAGCGCTAGCGTCCCAGGACTCCTCTATTTGGTTCCATTCTCCTTCGGCATCAATGATACCAGATCCTTCAGGCTTGATTTGGCACTCAGAAACAGAGATTCGATCAGGGCGATACCGCACAACAGCTCTATCAAGAGAACCACTTGCCAGAACAGGGAATGGTAAGGAAAAGTTACCCTGGGCCAGAGTTATTTTGTATTCATTATTGCCAGGTTCGGAAATAGCATTTGCTTCGACATGAGAGAGAGCATAGCGGCGCTCGCCATCTTGGTACGAGAAGTTCAAGTCGCGGACTTTGGCTTCATCCACAGAGTACTTGATTGGAAGGATATGCCTCTTGAACCAATTTTCATTTTTAGGGACGACATCTTCTGCCATGACAACGCCTGCTTGGGAACTAGAAGCCACCTGGCTATTGGGAGATGGGACAGAATTGGCTCGTTGTTGTCGTTCAAGTTCAACAGACACCGTATCTGCTGAGATACGGCTAATTCTGAAGTGGCGATTCAAGAGGGCGGCACGGTCGACGACAGCATCAAGGCGCGTGATTTCCAGTTTTGTCATCATCCCGGCGTTGTAGACGACAAATGAATCCGTACCGACACTAGAGCCCCCCCAGTTGAGAGGCGCGATTTGGACTTTTTCGGCCTTGAGGCCACGAGCAGCTTGTTCTTCGATGCGATGGCGAAATTCATCACTGCTCAAGTAAGAGATACCCCAAAAATACAGACCGATCAAGGCAATGACCGAGCCACCCGCTAAGGAAACACAGGTTATGATAGCAATTCTTTTCCACGATGTACCGCGCGACGAATATCTTCTTCTCACTCTAGTTGATTCTCTCACAACCTCATCATGACATTTTCTTCCCGCCCTCTCAAGCTTTTGTTACTATTTTTGACAAATTCTCCTTAGTTCGTTTTCGAGTTCGCAATTTATCCTCGACTTATTTAGCGATCTTTGATTGTATATTGAATTGCAACTAGCCATTATGCTTCAAGCTCAACATATTTCATTCGAGGTTGATTCCCACGGGGAATCGCTTATTTTGCTGAACAATATTAGTTTCGAAGTACCGACAAGCCATTTTATGGCCATCGTAGGGACCTCTGGTTGTGGCAAGACGACCCTGCTTAAGACGATAGCAGGGATCAATGCAGAGACAGACGGGCATTTTTGTTGGGACGGACGGAATTTAGCAGAAGATGATTTTGATCCATCAGAAGTTGGTTACGTTCCACAATTCAGCATAGCATACGAGAGTCTAACCGTTGATGAAAATGTTGAAAATTCAGCTCGATTGCGCATCAAGACCCACAGTTCTGACGAGTTATACGATTATATCGATACCGCATTAGCAGAGACAGGATTAACGGAGATTGCAGACAGGCAAGTCAAATTTTTATCTGGAGGGCAAAAGAGGCGTTTATCTCTAGCAATGGAGTTAGTATCGCAACCGAGACTATTGTTGTGCGATGAAGTGACCTCAGGATTAGATCCGCAATCATCTCGAGAAATGGTAAAACTCCTCAAAGAAATTGCCCACCAACAGCAAAGAGTCGTCATTCTAGTAACACATAGTTTAGAAGATTTGAATGATTACGACTCCGTACTCGTGCTTCACGAAGGTAGCGTTGCCTACCATGGGTCACCACGCGGCATAACTCACTATTTTGGGGTATCAGATCCCACAGGCATTTACAAAAAATTAGCAGATCAACCAGGAGAAAAATGGGCCAAATCATGGGAAAAGCACAAAGAGGCCTACTATGATAAAATCCAACGTGAGCGAGCAGAGAAAATTGCGAATGGAGAAATTGCGGAAGCAACAATCCAGGCGAGCAGCGACGATGAGAAGCGCGATCTTGATCTTCCACCAATCAAGCAACCATTGCCAGCAGACATGCCCCCCCTGCCCCATGAGGTAGAAACAGACAAGACCGCAGATGACGAGGCAATTAACGACGAGAAGGCGAAACGGCCCAAACGGCCAGGCCCCATCAGTCAGTTCATTACACTATTAGAACGACGATGGAAAATTTTCTTTCGGGATCGCACGCAATTGATTCTGCAATTAGTCATGATTGTTTTATTTCCAATCATGGTAGCGCTTTTTTCATCTAAGGGCCAGGAACCGCTCAACAAGTACACCTCTCAGCGAGATGACAATATTATTTCTGAGATTCAGCAAAAAATTGCCGTTGAACAAAACCAGATGAAAGTAGGATCGGCCGTTTCAGGGATCATTATGTTTGAGATCATCCTGTTAGGGCTCATGGGATCCAACAATTCTGCTCGAGAGATAGCGGGGGAACGCCCCATTATGGAGAAAGAGAAATACGCAGGATTACGGCCAAGTGCCTATTTGACGAGCAAGGTCGTTTTTCTTGCAGCGCTGGTGGCGATACAATCGTTATGGATGTTTGCTTTTGTTGAATTTTTCTGGGCATTCCGCGGGGAGTCCATCACACACCTTATTTTTCTCATTTTGGCGAATGCGGCCATGACATCGACTTGCCTAGCCATATCAGCTCAGTCAGGCTCGCCCGAGCAGTCGTCTTTGTTGAGCATTTATCTCGTTGGTTTTCAGTTGCCGTTATCGGGAGCCGTATTGGCTCTACCAACGCATTTTGAACAAATCATTCGGCCATTTATTTCTGCTTATTGGGCATGGTCTGGTAGTATCTCAAGCCTCGACCAAAATGTGTACAATGCCGTCAAAGTCGTAGTTGATACAACATTGACACCTTATGGGATTTGTTACAGTGTTTTAGTGGTTCACATCATTGTCAGCTTAATCATTGCTTACATTGGGGTACAGCGATCCAGATGGGATTAACCGCATGCGCATAATATTCTTGGCATAACTTCAAATTTTTGACATTCAATTCATCAGCATATCAAATCATGTCTAGACGTGCATCGAAAAAAAGCAATGGGGTGCCACTCATCATTACGATTGTCATTGGCATATTGGTCATTGCATTTGTCGCCATGACACTGACCAGTAAAGACAAGCCAGCAGACAATAAACAGACACTGCCTTTGGATGATTATTTAAGTCGAGGATCGACCCTCCGACAAAACGAGTATACCATCCAGGGGAAAGTCGAAGAACGTTTTCCTGGCGTTTCAGGAGAGATGGTTTCCCTACTAGTGAAAGATCGCGACGTCGAGAAACGAATTCCCATTATCATTCCCAACGATAAAAAGAACATCAATATCGAACGCGAGCAAGAATACATCTTCACAGTTCGCGTTACTGACATAGGAGACAACAACCGCGGCGTACTCATCGCGCAGTCCATATCCCCCCTTCAATAACCCCAATTCCTCTATTGCACATGTTTCGATTTTTTCTATTATTCTCGTTTGTTTGGGTTATTAGCCTAGCCCAATCGCAGGTGTATACCCCGCCACCGGCTCAACCCAAGAAAGCGCAACCAGCGCCCCAGCAGGCGCCCCAGCAAGCAGCACAACAACAGCAACCGAATAATGCTTCGCCATTCGGCAACCAGTTGCCCTTTGCCGATCCTCAGGACGAAACAGTTACATTGAATGGTCGGACAATCCCCATCGGCGACAATCGCATCATGGGAGCCCGGTACGAGAAGTATCTCAACGAGCCAGAAGATTCGTCTGATGAAGCCAAGGAATATTTCAAAACCATCGAACAAATACTCGATCTTCTCAATCCTAAAAACACCGATCCCAAACTACTTAGCAAGACAGTGTCTTTGCTCACGCAAGCGGCCAATTACCCAGGAGACGCTAAGATCTGCGATACGTTAACTCAAGTTATGTTCACGGCCGTAATTGCAAAGAGAGGCCGATACGCCAAACAAGAAGCCATCGCGTCACTCCAGGAAGAAAGCCGCAAATTGGCTTCTACCATGGCCTTGTTAGGTGATGCCGATCCAGGTGAGCGCCGCCACAAAGACATCAAAGTTCGAGTAGCCAGCGCAGCATTTAACAAAACAAGCCCCAAATACATTTATCTTCAGACTCGGCAAGCTGAGATCAACGCGTTGCGCAAGCGTTTTGAAGGAGAAATAGCAGTTTCCCTGTTAGAAGCTAAAATCATTTATCAAGCAGCGTTGGTGCAACTATTGGCACAACGCCGGTTCCAACACGTCATCATTGGCGCTCGCCTTTACAACCGTATTTTCGACGATGGCGATACGAAGCTAAAAATTGAAAAGAATTCGACCGCCTCCAAGATTTTTGGGGAGAACTTTGGTGTTCCACCCACAGTAGCGACCCTCGACGCTATTGCAAGTGAGGCAGTACGCGATGTTGAACGCCACATGCAAGCCGTAGATTTCCAGGTGAGCAAGAGAGAGTACGTCACCGCAGGGAAACGATTGTCGGAGGCCTTTCTACTTGGAGAATTCATGCCGCCGGTCACGACATTCCCGCGCGAGAAAAAGCGAGAAATTCACAAAGCCATGCGTTCGATTTACAGACTTTACAGTGCGATGGGGGCGAAAGATTATACCGAGGCAGAGCGCTTAGTCAAAGAAATCAGCGATCACACTTCCGACTTCGATTCATCTAAAGCTCGCACGATCATTGCGGGATACACAAGAGCAAGCGACATGCATCTTTTCAAAGCCCGCCAAGCGCTCCTGTCAAAAGACCAGGAAGCCGTTGATGCCGAAATCCAGCAAGCGATTGAAATTTGGCCCCAAAATCCCAAGCTCAACGATTTAGACCAATTCATGATGGCCTCAAGTGAAGCAGCCATTGCCAAACAAGATTTCGAACGCCATCTAGCGGAACAAAATTACCGCCAAATCTTTCGAGAACAATACCGTTTTGCGCCCATCGTGCAAGGCGACGAAAAGCTCGAAGACGCATTCAAACAAATCATCACCAATATCACACAAATCGAAACCGCTATTGCAAAGGCCGACGAATTCGTCAAAATGGGTCAAGCTAATGCAGCCTGGGAAGAACTCAAAGCCATGCGCGATATTCCGACATTTTCTCAAGATCCTGAACTTGGGCGCAAGATTGAAGAACTCATGCCTAAAGTCAGCGATTTGACCTCGGCTTTAGACAAAGCGCAACGACTCGAAGAAACCAAGGAAACAGGATCAGCGCTAGCATGGTACTTACAAGCTCGTTCTATCTATCCTAATTCCAAATTCGCCAAAGAGGGAATCGACCGTATTTTGGCCTCTATTCTCCAGTGATAGAAACGGTATCGCGCCCAGGACTAACCAGAAATCATAAGACACATAAAATTGGCCTTAGAGCTTGACAGATTCAAGAGTACTTTTAATTTATAAACATGGGTTCTGAGATAACGTGGAGATGGGATCTAACTCAGAAGACATGTTCGGGGATTGACGAGGCTTTTGAATACTTGCAGAAGAAGAATTCTGGGTTGTTGGTGTGTTCCCGGCGAGATGGTTTTCTAAAGATATCCTGGCAAGATCGGGCTTACAACATTGAGGTTGGCATGTGCGATACGCCAGGAGATACACACATTTACCTTCGTCCCGTAGCACCATCTCTAGAAACGATTCAAGAGTTATTGTCCAGTTTCATTCGGGGGGATGATTTTTCGTTTGTGCGCCGCGAATGGAAGTATTCGCGACGTCATGAGAACAAACGGCCATCGTCTCGCGTTCCTAAACTTATTCGCCGCGCCATCAAAATCATAGGATGTATTTTTGTTTTTACTTACCTTGTGTACAAACTTTATGAACTCTTCAATCAATCGATGCAATAAGAGGACAAGGTGGGGAATGTTTTTTGGCTTACTCAACAGTCTCGTATTCATTTTAGCCGCAGTGGCCCATGCAACCATCGGCCAATTGCCCCACAAGCCCAACATTGTTTTGATTTATGCGGACGATCTCGGGGCAGGTATGTTAGGATGTTATGGGCAGCAAATTGTGAAGACGCCGCACATTGACCGGCTTGCAGATCAAGGGGTTTTGTTCACACGAGTTTACAGCAGTCAATATTGTTGTCCTGCTCGCGCTAGTCTACTCATGGGGGTTCACGACAGCCATTCCCAGTCGTACACCGAAACCAAAGGAGGGCTTGTCATCGCCATGGAAAAGGGACGACACGACACAAAGTGGTTAGAGCAACAAGTTGCCCAAGCCAACAAGATCAAGCCCTCGGATCGAGAGGTTTTTCTCCCGCAATTGTTGAAGCAAGCCGGATACGTCACCGGGCAATTTGGCAAATTGGACTGGGGTTTTTCCACAAGTCCTTCAGAATTAAAACGCCATGGATGGGACCACTATGTTGGTTATTTAGACCATGTTCGAGCGCATGGATATTATCCGACATTTTTATGGAAAGACGGCAAGCAGTTGTTCCTTGAAGGCAATACGCATCTCAATGCCGGGAAAACTCCGGAAACATATCATCAGGGGGCCACTCAACAACGCCAGAAAAATCGGGAAGGCAAAGTCACCTATGCGCCCGATGTCATGTTGGCAGAGGCCTTGTCCTTTTTGAAAGAGAATCGGAGAAAGCCCATGTTCCTTATGTTTACGACAAACTTGCCACATGGGCCAGTTGACATCCCGCCAGCAGAAAACATTTACCGCAACAACTCAGCCATTCGCCGTGGCTATGCCAAGGCAACGGGCAACAACCAAGAATGCGCCCAAGCCGCTGAGGAATACGCCTCCATGGTTGCCAAACTCGACAACCAAGTCGGAGCTATCGTCCAATGCGTTCAACAACTTGGACTTTCCCGCAAAACAATTTTCATTTTTGCGGCGGACAATGGACACGAACTCTACTACCGCACGGCAAGCGACAAAATGCGGGCACGTTCACGAACCTACCACGGAGGCATCTTCGATGGGAATGGGGAACTCCTGGATATTTTCCGAGGCAACCGCATGTGGGTCCAAGGGCAAGAGCAAGCAGTCAACTGGGCAGGGCTCAAGTGGACACCTTACGAAGGAGGGTTACGCGTACCCATGATCGTGTCGTGCCCCGGGGTCATTCCTCAAGGGAAAATTTGCCACGAACTCGTCGCCAATTATGACCACATGGCCTCATTTGCCGAGCTGGCAGGGATCAAGATGCCAGAGGGCAAAGACGCCGTTTCATACATACCACTCCTCACAGGCCAAAAAGGTCAGTTTTCTCGCGATTACATTGTTGCCAATCGAAGCATCATTGCCACCAACGGTTGGAAACTTGTCAAGCGAGGCAACAAGTGGGAACTATTCAACTTAGAAGACGATCCGGAAGAGCGCAACGACCTGTCCACGCAACAACTAGATGTCCTACACCATCTGAAATCCATTTACTTGCGCGAAATCAACAGTCCGAGACAAGATAGGAAGTTTAGAACCTAGTTAAGAGAGCTTCGTAGCTTCTAAGTTTGACCAAGGTATTAGATGGGGAAAATCCGACTAGGATATGGGGGTAAAGACGTAGGACGAGGGGAAGCTTTCAGTTGACGGCAAGCAGACCGAAGAGTTGGGGGGCAACGTTGGGAGGAGCGAGAATATAGCGTCCGGCAAGTGATCCAGCCGTTCAAAACTTTTAGTTACAGGATTGTCTTTTGAGGCCATTTGCAGTATCATTCGAGCAGTGACGAATTCCATCACATCACCCCGTCAAGCAGCGCTACTTTGTTTGAAAAAATGGGATACCTCCCATGCATTTGCTGAAACGCTCATCGACCAACAGGCCGTACAGGCTCAGCTCAAAACAAGCGATCGCAACTTAATGCAAGCCATTGTATTCGGGGTGTTGCGCAATCGTTCCTGGTTAGACTACTTGATATCCAAGCTTCGGAAGGGCCGACTAGATTCACCGACTCGACTCATTCTTGAAATGGGGCTTTGCCAAATTTTCATCATGCAATTGGCGCGGCATGCAGCCGTATTTGAAACAGTGAGCATCACACCCACAAAGGCACGAGGTTTAGTCAATGCTATTTTGAGAGCTTCGTTACGGCAGGAAGAAGAGATTCAGCATGAACGCATACAACTGCCGTTGCACATTCGTTATTCTGTGCCTCAATGGATTATCGAGCGTTGGACAGCAGCATTTGGCCGAGAACATACCATTGCCATGTTAGAGAGGAATAACGAGCCACCGCCTTTTCACGTGCGTCGCAATCCACTCATTCCCATGACAGAAGACACACGTTCTTTAATCCCTCTGGAATTCATTCCTGGTTGGTATTCTATTAATGGACCGTTACCAGTAGAGTCCATTCAATCAGGCGCCTTGTACGTTGCTGATCCGTCTACAAGACATGCGATCGACCTCCTCGATCCCCGCCCAGGAGAATTTGTGCTTGATGCTTGTGCCGCTCCTGGGGGAAAATCGGTATCAATCATCTCAAGGACTCAGGGGAAAGTCCATTTAACAGCCACGGATCTACATGCCCATCGCTTGCCAGTATTGCTGGAGAACTTGAAAAACCAAGGCGGCCAATATGTCGAAACGGCCCAATTCGACTGGAGCCAGGACTGTCCGCCCGAATGGGAACACTATTTTGACGGTGTTCTTCTCGATGTACCCTGTTCCAACACAGGAGTCATGCAACGGAGAGTCGACGTTCGCTGGCGATTGACGCCCCAAGAAATTACCCGTTTGGCAGCCATGCAAGCACGCATTTTAGACAGAGCCTCCAAAGCCGTCAAACCAGGGGGAAGGCTCGTCTACTCGACCTGTTCCATAGAACAGGAAGAAAACCGGCAAGTTGTCGATCAATTCCTCCAGAAGCATCCCGAATTTACCCTCAAACGAGACCATTTGGCGCTTCCCTTTCAAGAGATGAGCGACGGAGCCTATGCCGCACTCTTGTTACGAGCTTGACCTTCCCTTCAAATCGTTAACAATCTTCTTAACCTTATATCACTATGCCGCGCAAACCAATTATAGCAGCCAACTGGAAAATGAACATGGGGCCTGCCGAAGCCGCAGCTTTCATGGATCAATTCATTCCTTCGATGGAAGGCAAAGCCCTTTCATGCGATGTCGTCATTGCCCCACCGTTTATCACAATCCCAACCGTGACCGCTAAGCTCCAGGGGAATACCACAATCGCCGTCGCCGCCCAGAACGTTTCTGACCGCGACAACGGCGCTTTTACCGGTGAAATTTCCACCACGATGCTCAAGGAACTTGGCGTTACCTACATCATTTTGGGCCACAGCGAACGACGCCAATATTACGGGGAAACGGACGCCATCATCAATTCGAAGATCAAAAAAGCGATTGCCGACGGGTTTACCCCCATTTTCTGCATAGGAGAGACCAAAGACGAACGCCTTGCGGGCAAACTCGAAGAAGTTCTTTCCACCCAATTGAGCGGAGGGTTACAAGACCTCACCGCCGAACAAACAGCAGCAATCGTCATCGCTTACGAACCAGTCTGGGCCATCGGCACCGGTCTCACCGCAACCTCGAAGGAAGCGCAAGAAGCCCACGCTTACATCCGCCAGGTCATTGCCAAACTTTACGATACCGACACAGCTAACCAAGTTCGCATCCAATACGGCGGTTCGGTCAAACCAGGCAATGTCAAGGAACTCATGGCACAGCCAGACATCGACGGCGCACTCGTTGGAGGAGCCTCCCTCAAACCAGATTCTTTCGCTGCTCTCGTCGAATTCGATCGTTGAGAATTTTCCCGATTATTTTTCCTTTGATTTCAGATCCGGGACCGTTGTCCCGGATCTTTTTATTTATTTCACTATTGTCCATCAACGAGTTAAGAGCGCATCTGCAATTGAACTAGATAAACTTCGCTGATGTGACATGTCGATTTGCTCTAGGAGATTAATCGGAGAGAAGGAGACCGTTTGTTGAAAAACCTGATTGATGAAATTATCAATTGGGAATTTCTGTCATTGATTTCCAGTTCTTTAAGGGAGAACAGAACTTTGTTTGCCCATTTTACGGGGAAAAATCGAAATACTTTAGTTTTGTGTACAATATTTGGGCCATATTTTTGCTCGACAATACTTTATTTAGTATTTATCACTTTAGGCATGCGATGCATTCAGTGTGGCTGTCTCGAAGACCGAGTGATTGATTCTCGGATGTCAAAAGATGGGACGTCGATTCGAAGGCGGCGGGTATGTCTTCGATGTGACTACAGGTATACGACTTATGAGCAGATTGAGCGGACAGAGTTACGAGTAGTCAAGCGCGACAACCTGAGGGAAGCGCTCAACCGAGAAAAGATTTTACGCGGGATGGTCAAGGCCTGCGAGAAACGGTCGGTTAGTATGGATCAACTTGACCGAGCCGTCGATGAAATCATTTCAGAACTGCACCGAGACCACCTACGGGAAGTGCCCTCCAACGAAATAGGCAAGAAAGTTATCGAGAAACTCTATGCCATCGACCCAGTAGCCTACATTCGGTACGTATCCGTTTACCGGCAATTTCAGAATGTTGAAGAATTCATTCAAGAGATCAGCCAAATGCAGCATCGAATCGTCAACGATCCACTCCAAGGCAAGCTCAATATTCCATAACACACCAATGATTTGTTATGATTTGCTTCAAAAGTAAAAAACCGCCGCTCCGCATAGGAGACTACCTGGTTTCCGAGTACAATGCGGATTGGCTCGCAGAGGCTTTTGACACAGCGGCAGCACGACTGGACATGGATTTGCCTTTTCGGGACGATCTTATAACAGCAGTTTGGACATACCTTGAGGAAACGTGTCCGTGGCGTGTACTTTCTCTCGATGAATTATATCGGAAAATCCGGGCAATGCTCAGCGAAGTTGGATTGTCAGCGTTAGCGAGCCAGTTACCCGAGCTATCGCCTCCCGTTCAAGTTGCAATTGATGAGATCGCAAAGATCAATCCACTACTACTGTTTTTTGCCTCCAATTTGAATCGGAAAGTAGCTTCATTGCGCTCAATGGGAGTTACCGACTACTTGTTTTCTGGAGAAAAAGAATGTGTTTACGAACTTCAAGGGAAGAAGATCTGGAACAAAAATTCTGATTTCCTTCTTGAAGAAATTCATTTCCTTCTTTCCAAGTACAAGAGCCAAGATATTGTCCATCAATGATATAAGGACTTTGTCTATAATTCATCAAAGTTCAATTATAGACAAATAAGCATGTTGTGTCGTCGTATATATAGATGGGTTTCCTTCTTAGAGATGAAGGGGCTAATCATCATCACATGACACACCATATGAAGAACTTTATGACATATTCAGGCAACGGCTTGCCGCATTCCGCCAGGTATCGTTGTCTCCATTGGCTTTACTCGTGTGGCCTCACCGTAATGTTGACAGCGTTAGCTTCAGCAGCGCCCGACAAGACAGCACTGTTGCTCGATGCCAACAATCGAGCTCTCCCCGCATGGAAAGGAGCACAAGTGTACGAATTTCCAGCAAACCAAGTGACAGCACCGCAAGGGATGCGCAGCGTATTTTTTGGGCAACAAATTCGTTTAGGGTTCACCAACCTGCCCGTCAACCAAACCTGCCGCATCCGCGCTTCGTTTTTGTCAGAAAACAATCGAATTTTGTTAATTGGCGCCAACGGAATCACCCTGGAAGAAGGATTTTGTCCAGAGGTTGGGAAAATCACGACTCGAGAATGGATCGTTCCGGGGCAATATTTAAGCAAAGGGACACTGACCTTCTCGGTTTATGCGATGGCAGGGCACAATGCCGTTTTGCAGAAGTTGGAAATTTTGACAGAAGATGGGCGGCCACTTCAGGTATGTACAGGCAAAGATATTCCTAATTTTACGCAACAAGATCTAGAGAACCTTGTATTGCCCCAGCCCAAAGTCACCCCCATTCCAGCAGCAATTGAAGGGATACAAACAACCACCATTTCGCTCAACGGCACTTGGGACTTTTCAGCATCAGGCCGGGGGGACGATTTCAAGCCAATTCAAGTGCCTGGAGAATGGGTTATGCAAGGTTTTGAAGTAGCCCCTTTCCAACAAGCCCTCTACAGGAAGACCTTCACCATCCCAGCAGACTGGAAAGGCCAGCAGATCAAAATTCGTTTTGACGCCGTTCATTCCAAATGTGACGTCTACCTAAACGGCAAGAAAGTAGGCACACACACAGGAGGCATGGTTCCCTTCGTGCTCGACATGACCGACCAAGTTCTCCCAGGCAACAATACGCTCGAAGTACGCGTCCAATCCGAATCGATCTCCGACTTCGCCAGTTGCCTGTCTTTCTATGCAGCTCACCGAGTCGGGGGTATACTGCGCAAAGTTACCGTTTACCCCGTTCCAGAAACCAGCTTAAACGATGAAAGCGTCCGTTACGATGTCGTTCCAGAATCAGGTCGCGCCACCATATTCTACGATGCAGAATTCGCCCATTCAGGTTCACATTCTACGCAAGCCGAGCTCACAGCTATACTCCGCGATCCTCAGGGTAAAATCGTCCAAAAACAGACAAGAACCGTAGTGGTCGAACCAGGTAAAGACGTCAAGGCGCCCATGCGATTCGACCTAAACCAAGCTCAACTATGGACCTCTGAAACGCCAGCGCTCTACACACTAGAACGCAGCGTACTCGTCGACGGGCGCAAGATCCAGGCCAAGCCCCTGCGTTTGGGGATCCGGGAAGTTGAAATTCGCGGTAACGAAATGATCATCAATGGCAAGCCAGTCAAGTTACATGGGATCAACCGCCATGAGGTTCACCCGTTAACAGGACGCTCCATCACGCGAGAATTGTGCCGACAAGATGCCCAGATGTACAAAGATGCCGGGCTCAACCTCATCCGGACATCACACTATCCACCGAGTGAAGAATTTTTAGAAGCCTGCGATGAGATTGGGCTTTTTGTGGAATGCGAATCAGCGCTTTGCTGGGTAGGCCAGAACCAGATCTGGCATGGTCAATTCGATGTATTTGATCCGATTTTCTTCCGTTATGCGCATATTGCCAATATGGATCAAATTGCAGCCTACAAGAATCATCCGTCCATCGTCATCTGGTCTATGGGCAATGAATCGAACTGGAATCCCTGGTGGGTTCAGGTATTAAAATCCGACAAAGCGATGGATACGACACGGCCCTATACCTTCCACTGCCAGACAATGAAGGGCAAACTACTAGGAGAAGTTGGTTTAGGCATCGCCAATCAGCACTACCCATCCGAGCATAATCCCGACGAGTGGAGTTCTCACAACGAACCGCTATGGTTCGGCGAATACGCCCATTTACAAGCTTACAACCGCCGCGAGTTAGCCACCGACCCCTCCATTCATGAGGACTGGAGTCGCCCCCTCGAACGCATGGTTGATCTGATGTGGAAGCAAAAAGGTTGTCTTGGTGGCGCCTTATGGTGCGGCATTGACGACATCTTCATCATGAAAGACGGCTCAGAGCGAGGTTACGGCAGTTGGGGGCCCATCGACGGATGGCGTCGAGAAAAACCAGAATACCATGGCATGCGGATGGCTTACACACCGTTCCGTGTTTTTTCGTCTGGTCTCAACGCAGAAGGGCAATTAGAACTCGACGTTCAGAATCGGTTGAACTTCCTCAATTTCAACCAACTTTCCATTGAATGGACTTGCCAGGGCAAGAAAGGAACGCTCCAAGCCGATTTGGCGCCCCATGCTCGCGGCAAAGTCGTCTTTAAGGAAGTTCTGCCAGCAGGTGCGCAGGTTGACATTGTTTTGAAAGACCCGCAAGGCAAACAACTGGCCCGTCATATCGTCACGGTTCCTGGAGATAAGAACAAGGCCAAGGTACCAGCCGATTATGTCCAGAATTTGGCCAAGCCTCAAATCGATAATCAGAAGCAAACCATTTCAACGTCTATTATCCCCGATTTGTCACTACCAGTACCACTCGTTCAGAGCGTCAACGGTGAAGGAGGAACCCAACTCCTCGGACAAATTATTAAGCCATTAACAGACATTGGAGAATGGACTTGGAAGCCAGCAGGAACGCAAGGGGAAGCCATTTCATTCACAGGCCAAGGAGCTGAAGGCACCGGGAAACTGACATTGACACCAGAAGACAATGGACTCGTCCGAGTCAGCTACGAAGTTACCGTATCTCGCGACGTCAATCCCAGACAATGGGGACTCGTCTTCACCCTGCCGGGGAAATTTGATACAATAGACTGGGATCGACAGCCGCACTGGAGCTGGTACCCCGACAACCACATTGGTCGGCCACAAGGCACAGCCAAAGTCAATGCCAACGCAGCCACCAAGCCCACCGGGCAACCAACAGGCCCTGCGAACAAATACTGGAAGGATGATTCTAATGAATTAGGAAGCAACGATTTCCGCGGGACAAAGATGCACATCAATTCCTGTCGGATGAAGGCGGCTGACGGTTCTTCAGTCATCATCCTCCCCGTAGCAAACGACAAGAGCCAATCCGTCCGGGCCTGGAAGGATGGCAACAATATGCGTTTGTTTGTATCCGGATTTGTGATCGGAGGATCCGACCGTTTCTTCTGGATCCATTATCAGGATGAATACAAGAAACTGAAGAAAGGCGATGTCATTCGTTCCGAATTCCTGATAGGTTTCAAGAAATAAGAGGATAGAGCGACCAACCTTTTTTCTCGATACAGCACAAGTTTATTCCATCCTTCTCGCGAGACAGAGAGCTCCGGGAAGGATGTTTTTTGATGATTGTTGTCTGGAGACAATTTGATCAGGCTATTCTCAGGAATAGATTTTTACTTTTTTTCCATTAGTGTCCGGTAAAACCGAATAAGACAAGATTGAGGAGGCCGCAATGCCCATAAAACGGACCTTACGGATAACCTTGTGAAAAAGTAAGCCCCCCCTATCAAAAAAGGTTACTTCAGGAGGGGAGGACTCGGTAAATTTGAGTAATTGTTACAAAAGAATTTACATAAGATTTGTTGATTTAGAAGGAAAACGTTCTACAGTAGAGGAGTTTTATGAAGTACTTTTTTGTTGTTTTTTTTATTTGCATGACGGTAATTGCTCAAGCTGTTACCGTTACTGACAACCTTGTTAGTCAGGCTCAATCGGGGTCTGCTAAGAATATCGCGAGGTATTGCTCGCAAACCCTCTCTCGTGAACTTTCTCGCGTTCCTCTTAACGAAACACGACTCAAGGAATTACTCGATAACCAAGACGTAGCGAAACTC
>CASFPZ010000038.1 GCA_949296365.1 uncultured Akkermansia sp.
ATAACCGCGCTTGTTTATGTTTTCTTTTGTCAGGGTGCCACGCCTGTATGCCTTTTCCAGACGGCGTATACCCTTTTCCCTGTTATAGGCATCCTTACGGGCACGGTCTTCGGTATATCCGACCAACAGACGCCGTCCGTTGCCTTTGTCATACTCGATCATCCGGTTGTCGGTCTTCGGCTGCCCAAGTATCCATTCCTGTATCTTCTTACTCTCATTCCTGATTTTTGCACCGATAATGTACTTGTAGCCGTTTGCTTCAAGGTCCGCTATGTTGTCCCCGTTCATAAGTCCGGAGTCAGCCACGACAATTAAATCCTCCAATTTGTATTTCCTGACGAACCCGGTCACTACCGGCAGCATCGTATGCCCCTCGTACTTGTTCCCCTCATGTATGCAATAGGCAAGCGGGTAGCCTCCGACGCTTACAAGCAACCCCAGTATTATCTGTGGATTCTTATGCCGCCCTTCTTTGGAAAAGCCTGTCTTCCGCAATTCATCCTCATAATCCGCCTCAAAATAAAGGGTAGTCACGTCATAAAACAGGACTCCGATATGCCCGTCCAGTATCTGTTTCGTATGCAGCACGCTTATATCCTGCACAATTTCATGCTGGCTGTCGCTGAGCTTGTCCAGATAGCGGTATATCTTTGACAGGCTGACATCCTCATCAAAATGGTTTTTCAGATACTCTGCTGTAGCCGCTTTGCTTGCGGGATAGGACAACCGCGCCTTTACCAGCCGCCGGAATACCGGATCCTCGATCCGGTTGAATCCTACCTTGTCAAATACGCGGTCAAGTATCATGTCGGCACCATTTATCGAGATATGCGTTATGTAGGAAAGCATCTGCTCCGCACTCAACAGATCCGCCTCGCATTTGTTCCGTTCCTCTCCAAATAAATCCAAGCGGGGATGCCGCCTCTCCTCTCTCGGTCAATCCACTAACGGGCTTTGGACATGAGTGTGCCACTTCTTCAGGACTCTTGGCTATGTTAATGGTGATAAGCTCTTTAATCTTGCCGTCAATCTTCTCTGCGACGATTATGCCGACATTGCCTGATGAATATTTCTTCTTTCGTATAAACATATTTTGAATCGTGTCACCCTAAAATGGGTAACACAAAATCACAAAACATTATATATCAAAGTCTTACAAAAACATCACTTTTTAAGTGACGAAGTCAGACAGAGGTTTCTGTTTTTTCCCCACCAGGTACAAACAAAGCTCCTCGCAGCCCCGGGAGGAGGAAGCAACGAGGAGCACGAAACTAGGACCAGAGAAGATTTATCTGAATTTCAGATTTTTGATCTTCTTAGACAACTGCTCTAGGAGATCCTGGTGGGCAGCATCAACCTCAGCAAAAGTCAACGAACGGTCATTAGCGCGATAGAGGAACGAGTAAGCGATAGATTTGCGGCCGACAGGAAGTTTTTGCCCCGTTGGATCGATAAAGATATCGAAACAGAAATAATCGTTTAACAATTTCTGTTTAACAGATTGAATCGCCTTTTCGATGTCAGCGTTAGACGTGTTCAGATCCACTTCCATAGCAGCGTCACGAGAAGAACCCGGGAATTGCGGCAAATCTTGAGCTTTCACTTGAGAAACAGCAACGTCCTGAATTTTGCGCAGATCAAGTTCTGCAACAAATACAGGACGGGGCAAACCAAGTTCACGGCACCGCGCCAAAGAGAGACGCGCGACATAACCGCATGGTTTACCGTCCAGCGTAAGATCAGCACCATATGCAGCAGCCTCGCGCGGTTTAGCTTTTGAGGCTTTCCAAGTATGACCAGGCACAAGTTGTTCGATCACCGCTAACATATCTTCCCACCCTATCGAATCGGGGCGGGCATTTTTCCACGATAGAGCTTCTCGATCGCCCGACAACAGAATTCCCAACGTATCCTGTTCGATATCTTTGCCTTTACCACCACCAGTATTGCGGAAAACACGTCCGATTTCAAAGAAACGCGCATTCGTCATGCCCTGGTTCATGTTACGCACCGCAGTAGCGATGAGGCCAGGCGTATGCGCGGGACGCATCACAGAATGGTCTAGACTCAACGGCAAGGAGACATGAATAAGATCACCAGGCAACAACGGTTTTACAGGCATCGCATCTCTAGCCTGGGCGACCGTGCCATCGCCCGATTCATCAGCAATCAAGCGAATAGTTTGGATTTCGTAAAGCCCCAAGGCCGCTAGTTTTTCCCGCAATTTCATTTGGAAATCGTAGGCACGGTCGCAAGCAGAAGCTTCTGCAAAGGGGCCGACATATCGGGACGGAATATTGTTGATTCCAAAAATACGGACAATTTCTTCGAGGAGATCGCAGGGGCGGCCCAGATCGAGACGCCACGGCGGGATCACCCAGACACCGTCGTTATCAGGGGACTCCAGGCCCAAACGCGTCAGGATGTCAGCAGCTTCTTGGTGAGAGATCACGCCGTCACTGATTTGGTCGAGGTCTTTCCAATCGAGTTGAACAGAATGGAGGAGATGAGTCACAGGGACCTCCGTACCTTGTTCCGAGAACGTAGCAACCCCTTGATTGGCTCCTTCGTCTTCTTGGTACATAACAGGTGCTTTACCAGCAACGAAAGCCGGGCTAGCCGTGCCACCGGCAAGTTCCAAAATCAACTTAACAGCTCGACCCGAAGCCCGAAGTACATTCCAAGGGGCCAGACCACGTTCAAAACGATATGATGAATCAGAGCTCAATCCCAATCGGCGAGAGGTCGCACGGATTACAGAAGGATTGAACCAAGCCGCTTCCAACAAGACAGAGGACGTGTCTTGAGAGACACCGCTTTCTTCTCCCCCCATAATTCCCCCCAAGCACTTAGCCGCGCCCGATTGGTCAGCAATCACCAGATCATTCGAATTCAGCGAATAAGTGACACCGTCAAGCGCCAAGAATTGTTCTTGGTCGGTTGCGCGACGAATCACAAGCCCTCCCTGGATTTTATCAGCATCAAATGCATGTAACGGAGTACCCAATTCATGGAGGACAAAATTTGTGATATCGACGACATTATTAATTGGGCGGAGACCGATCGACAGCAATCGTTCCTTCAACCATTCAGGGCTATCCCCCACTTTGACGCCCACAATCTTCACCGCAGTATAAAAGGGACAAATGTCTGGGGCATCCAGGCGAATGAGATTGCCAGCCGGGCTTGTTTCGCGTTTGCAGGAAGGGTCCTGTTTCAAGGCCCGGCCAGAAATAGCAGACAATTCTCGAGCCATTCCCCAGTGAGACAACAAATCCGGTCTGTTAGGCGTCACCTCAACGTCAATCATCGTGTCTGCTTTGACCATTTGAGCAATAGGCGTACCCAGTTCCCAATCATCAGGTAAAATCCACAATCCATGTTCTTTATCAGGCAGCCCCAATTCAGACGCCGAGCAGAGCATGCCGCAAGAATCCACGCCGCGCAACTTACCCACCTTAATTTCGACATCGCCAGGCAACACAGCGCCAGGCAATGCACAAGGCACTTTATCGCCGACCTTGTAATTTTGGGCGCCGCAGACAATTTGGCGCAGAGGGCCGCCATCACCGACATCGACACGGCAGACCTTAAGACGGTCAGCCTGAGGATGTTGTTCGGCAGCCTTTACTTGAGCCACCACGACCAAAGGGGTAGAGACACCCTTCTGCTGCAAATCTTCCACCTCGATACCAGCAAAGGTCAGCATGTCCGAGATTTCATTGACAGACAAGCCATCCAGATCCAGATATTCGCTAAGCCAATTAAGGGAAATTTTCATAAACTTAAATCAAGACAGTATTATTGGAATTGAGCTAAAAAACGCACATCGTTTTCAATCAAGGAACGAATATCCTTAATACCCCACTTAATCATCGCCAAACGCTCGAGACCGATACCGAACGCAAAGCCAGTTAAGCCCGAGTACATAGACGAGCCACGGCTCATGTCGACCGCTTCAAAGACAGCCGGATCGACCATGCCGCAACCAGCGATTTCAATCCAACGTGGTTTTTGTCCAACCGCGCATAATTTAACGTCTAATTCGAAGCTAGGTTCCGTGAAAGGGAAGAAGTGGGGACGGAAACGGACCTCAGTACCCGGGCCGAACAACTCTTTCAGCAAATATTCTAAGGTTCCTTTGAGATCACTAACCCGAACATCGCGATCGACATACAAGCCCTCTAACTGACTGAAAGCAGAAAGGTGAGTTGCATCGATTTCATCTCTTCGGTAAGCCGCGCCAGGGGCAATAATGCGCACAGGCGGGGTCAAGTGTTCCATAGACCTAATTTGCACAGACGAAGTGTGAGGTCGCAGCAATTTACCCGAATCAAAATAGAAGGAATCTTTTTCATTTCTAGCCGGGTGATCCTTAGGCGTATTTAGGGCATCGAAACAGTGAAATTCGTCTTCGATTTCCGGGCCTTCCTCGATAGAAAACCCCATGCGTCTCAAAATAGAAACCGCCTCGTATCTAACAATACTCAGCGGATGCATACCGCCCTTAAACAGAGCACGCGACGGGATCGTCACATCGACATCCGCCACAGCAGCAACATCAGCCTGTCGCTGCAACAACGCTTCTTTTTCCTGCAAAGCCTTTTCAATGGCCGCACGGGTTTTATTGACTAATTGTCCGATAGCCGGACGTTCCTCCTTGGGAACATCTCTCATCCCGGACATCACCTTAGTCAACGCCCCTTTCTTCCCCAAAATGGAAACACGAGCGTCCTCCAAGCCTCGCATATCGGTTACCCCGTCAATCAGAGACAAGGCTTCACTCTCAACACGACTAATCTGGTCTTTCATAAAAAATTCCGCTAAAGAGACACTACCCCTCCAGAGCTCAAGCGTCAAGGAAGCATCTCGCATGCGTTCAAATAGCCGACAAATGCCCTCATTCTACACAGTTTAGGGTCCAAATGCCAGGTATCCCCATAGGATACATATCCGTAGGCCAAGTTAGATTCGATTTGAATAATGTCGGTAAAAATAGTTGAGAATGGCAAATCCGCGTTTGTTTGGCTTGATTGAAATAAATCGGTTTACTATGGTTTCTGGCGTCATGTCCGAACGAAAGAAACCCTATCCCTTTGATTTTTTCGAACCCAAATGGCAACAAATATGGGAAACCCAGAAAACCTTTCAGGTTCTCAACCCAGGAGCTCCAGGTTTTGATGCTTCCAAGCCTAAATTTTACGTTTTGGACATGTTTCCCTATCCGAGTGGGGCTGGTTTGCATGTTGGCCACCCGGAAGGATACACAGCGACCGATATCGTAGCTCGTTACAAGCGCATGAACGGGTTCAACGTTTTGCATCCCATGGGTTGGGATGCATTTGGGCTTCCGGCGGAGCAATATGCCATCAAAACCGGGCAACATCCCGAGATTACGACCAAACAAAACATCGACAATTTTCGGCGCCAGCTCAAAATGCTAGGATTTTCCTACGATTGGGATCGAGAAATAGCCACGACAGATTCGAAATACGTTCGTTGGACCCAGTGGATTTTCCTTCAGCTGTACAATTCTTACTACGACAAAGAATCGCGCAAGGCGCGCCCCGTGAGCGAATTGGAAGCGCGAGGGTTAAGTCGCGATGAGATTGACCAAAAACGTTTAGCCTATGTGGCAGAAGTATCGGTCAATTGGTCGCCGGAATTAGGGACAGTTTTATCGAACGAAGAAGTAGAAGAGTGGCGTTCCAAAGGGAACACCGTGGAACGGCGACCACTTCGGCAGTGGATGTTGCGCATCACAGACTATGCAGAGCGCCTCATTGATGAATTGGAGCCACTCGATTGGCCAGAATCCGTGAAAATGCTACAACGCAACTGGATTGGGCGATCCGAAGGTGCTGAAGTTGATTTTGACATCAACGGGCATCGAGTAACAGTTTACACGACCCGGCCGGACACGCTTTTTGGCGCCACGTACATGGTATTGGCGCCAGAGCATGCTCTCGTTGCAGAAATAACAACGCCAGAACAACTCCCAGCCGTCCAGGAGTACCGCACAGCGTGCGCCAACAAGAGCGATTTAGAACGGACAGAAACGATCAAAGACAAGACAGGAGTTTTTACAGGAGCCTACGCCACCAACCCCGTCAATGGAGACAAAATTCCAGTTTGGATAGCAGACTATGTATTGACCGGTTACGGCACAGGCGCCATCATGGCCGTGCCAGCACACGATGAACGTGACTTTGCATTTGCCACCAAATTTAACATTCCCATCATCCAGGTCGTACAGCCACCCACCGAATCAGAGAATTGGCAAGGTTATTGCGGTTACGATGGCACGAGCGTCAACTCTGGATTTTTGACAGGCCTACCGACACGCGAAGCCAAGGCCCGGATGATTGACTGGCTAGAAGAACATGGAGTTGGACGGCGGAAAGTCAACTATAAGTTGAGAGATTGGTTATTCTCGCGGCAACGTTACTGGGGCGAGCCATTTCCGATCGTATGGGAGGATGGGCATCATCGAGCGATTTCAGAGACAGAGTTGCCGTTAATGCAGCCAGAGATGGAAGATTTCAAGCCGACAGGAGACCCACGCGGGCCGTTAGTTAAAGCGACGGAGTGGATTCAATATTCGCCGACAGCTCAACGGGAGACCAATACAATGCCCCAGTGGGCAGGCTCGTGTTGGTACTATCTTCGTTTCCTCGATCCCAACAACACCCAACAATTTGTCAGCCCACAAGCAGAGCAATACTGGATGGGAGCCAACCATTGTCCGGGCGGGGTCGATCTTTACGTAGGAGGCACAGAACATGCAGTTCTCCATTTACTTTATTCACGGTTCTGGCACAAAGTTTTGTTTGATTTAGGTTATCTGACAACAAACGAGCCGTTCCAGAAGCTCGTCAACCAAGGTCTTATTTTGGGAGAAGACGGGCAGAAAATGTCCAAATCTCGAGGGAACATCGTCAACCCAGACGACATAGTCAAAGAATATGGAGCCGATGCGCTAAGATTGTATGAGATGTTCATGGGGCCCCTCAAAGACGTCAAGCCCTGGGCAACCAAGGGAGTTGAAGGCATCTCGCGTTTCTTGGCTCGGCTTTGGCGGCTTGCCATTACAGAGACCCAGGAAGGCACCTGGGCTTTGTCAGGCAAAGTTGTAGCCGAGGTTCCAGAAGCAGCGCGGTTATCAGTCAGGCGCAACCTACACAAGACCATACGCAAGGTTACAGAAGACATAGAGAACATGTCCTTCAACACAGCCATTTCCAAGATGATGGAATGCGTCAATGCCATGACCGGAGCAGATCAGATTGCAGTAGCCGATTACGTCGACTTGTTGAAACTACTCAATCCATTTGCCCCGCATATTACCGAAGAGATTTATTCTTGGTTACAGGCAGCCTTTCCCAGTCTTCCCCCGGAACAACTGTGCCAGCAAACCTGGCCGACCTACGACGAAGACATGTTGCAGGAAGACACCATCACGCTCGTTGTACAAGTCAACGGCAAAGTGAGGGACAAATTGGAAGCGTCGGCTAACATCTCTCAAGATGAAGCCAAGCAACTCGCGCTCGCCTCACCCAAAGTTAAGAATTTCACGGACAATCACGATATCCGCAAGATTATTGTGGTTCCTGGCAAATTAGTCAACATTGTCGCCGTTCCACGAGCATAAGCGCAAAGGCTGTTCCTTTATGGAGAACATCATCATAGCTCCCTCGTTGTTGGCAGCCGACTTTTCTCGGATTGGAGAGGAAGCCAGACGGGCGTTTGCGTCGGGGGCAGATTGGTTGCATTTGGACGTCATGGATGGTCATTTTGTCGACAACATTTCCTTTGGGCCAGCAGTTTGCGCGGCCGTGCGCCAGGCCGTTGGGCGTGGTGCATTTTTGGATTGCCATCTCATGATTGAGCGGCCCGATCACTATTTCGGGCGTTTCGTCAAAGCAGGCGCCGACCTTATTACAATTCATGCCGAAGCAGCTACGAGCGTCGTTATCAACGACACCTTGCAAGCCATACGCCAAGCAGGCGTGCTCAATGGATTAGCGATTAATCCAGCCACACCATTTGAGGCAGTCGAAACTTACCTACCACACTTGGATTTACTTTTAGTCATGTCAGTCGTACCAGGATTTGGCGGACAATCGTTTATGCCAAGTGTATTAGAAAAAACAAGGCTCGCAGCCGAATGGAAGCAAAATCATGACAGTCGATTGAACATTCAGATGGATGGAGGCATCAATACACAGACAGCGCGAGACTGCATTGCAGCCGGCGCCAATGTTCTCGTAGCAGGATCCTCTACTTTCAGGGCGACTGATATGGCAGAAGCGATTCAGTTGTTGCGCTCGACCCGGTCATAATCCCATGTTTTTTCACCCATTTTTACTTTCAATTTTTATCCATTATTGTTTCTAAGTTGATTCTCAGTGAGGAATGATTATCTTAGCATACACTGAGCCAATGATACGAATGGCAGTGTTCCCGACTTTTCCCGATACAGACCATGTCAGAACTTAGTTCACAGGCGCCACGACGCCGTCCTATTGCGAACAAGAAACGAAAAACGGCTTTTTCGAAGAAGGGTCGTTTTAAGAAGTTTCTGCAGCTTTTCTGTTTAGGGTGTTTGATTTTAGGGATTTTGGGCAGTATAGCAGGATGGATTGTTTTTTCATTTGTGACGGAGCGTTATGAGAAATGGGCGATGGAATTTGATTTGGAACGCATCAACGATCTAGAGCAGCCCAGCATCATCTACGACCGGAACGGCAAAGAGATTGGACGGATTTACATAGAGAACCGCAGTTATGTCACACTCGACAAGATTTCGCCCAACATGGTCAATGCGCTCATTGCCCAGGAAGACTCTCGATTTCGAGAACATCCGGGATACGACATTTTAGGAGTATTACGCGCGGGGCTTGAACTTACATTGACGAACGGCAGCGCCAATCAAGGAGCCTCAACGATTACTCAACAGCTTGCCAGAAATGCCTACAATTTGAAAGAACGAGTCCGAGCCCGAGGCGAATCCCAATATTCGCGAAAGATCGTTGAGATTTTTCTAGCCAAACGCATTACAGAACGCTACAGCAAAGACCAAGTTTTAGAATTTTACTTGAACCGCGTTTATTTAGGGAGTGGGTTTTACGGGATTCGGGCGGCTTCGTTAGGGTATTTTGGCAAAGAGCCCATAGATTTGACTACGCGCGAATCAGCCTCGATAGCAGCCTTGATCAAAAACCCATCTAACCTGACACCACTCATCTACCCAGAGCAAAATCTCAAGTGGCGCAATCACGTGCTCAACCGCATGGCTCAGGAGAATTATATAACGACAGAAGAAGCGGAGCGCTTGAAACAAATGCCACTAGGGCTCAATCCCAAGCCCTTGCGGCGCAAAAGTTCTCACATCAATCAACATATTGCCGACCAAATCAAACAATATCTTGGGGAAGATCGAGTCAATGCAGCTGGGCTCAAGATCTACACGACACTAGACCGAGATTTGCAAGAGACCTCTGGACAAGCGTTACAAGAGGCATTGGAGGCTATCGAATCCCAGAAAGGTTACAAGCATCCCAAAGCAGCAGACTACAAAGCAGGGCAAAGTACACCACCAGCTTATTTAGAAGGGGCCGTTCTCATCATCGACAATGCCACAGGCGCCGTACTAGCTTATCATGGGGGGCGAGATTTTTTCAAGCGCCAATACGATGTCATCGAATTAGGAGCGCGACCAACAGGTACAGCAATTCTGCCCATGCTGTATGCAACAGCTTTTGACATGGGATATAATCCAGCTTCAAAAGTACTAGACGATGCCATCGACAACAGATTGGCAGGCATTGGCGGAGTGGAAGGGATCCTAGGAGAATGGGGCATGGAAACCACAAAAAGCCGCTACGAAGGGAATATTTCGGCAAGACGAGCCCTAGCGCAATCGAAAATAGCCGCCTCACTACGGCTCGGGATGGAAATAGGGCCCAAACCTTTTGTCAAAAAGCTCAAGGATTTCGGCATTCGCCAGCCCATTCGAGAATCGGGGACAGAAGTGAATCCCGTGTACCGCCCTCGCATTTACGTAGGTACGGAAGCAGCTTCACTTAAGGAAATGACGACAGCATTTTCAGCATTTCCCAATTGTGGAGACAGGCCGGAACAATTGTATTTTCTCGACAGGATTGAGGATGGGTCGGGGTATCCACTGTGGGAATCCCCCCAGGCTTTGGGGAACAGGGAAAAAATCCGAGCATTAACAGCCGCTGCTGCTTTTCAAATTCACACCATTTTGCAAGATTCATTGAAATATGGATCTGCCGACAAATTAGTTTCTTTATTGCCCGAAGGCTTTCATGGAGGGATCAAGACAGGGACAACCTATAATTTTGCCGACAACTGGATGTTTGGTTATAGTTCTCGAGTCACCTGCGGTATGTGGATTGGTTTTTTGGAAGGGAATAAGGCCATTTACGATGGGGCATTTTCTTCTGACACGTGTGGGAAAGCAATGGCAGATATTTTAACTACGGCAGAGAGACGATTTCCGTCTCAGCCCATCAAAATGCCCACATCCGTTGAGCGCATTGAGATTTGCACCGAATCAGGGATGCGAGCGACCCGGAACTGTTACTCGCAGGACGAGACAGGGCTCATGCCGCGCTACATTCGCACGACGAATACAGAATACCTGAAGAAAGGAGATATGAGTCTGCCCTATTGCACCTTGCACGAGGAAGAAACCATTTCGTTAGAGATGTTTTCCAGCGCCTCGAAACCAGGCAGCAAAGTGCGAATTTTACCCGTAATTCCCATTTTGGCTCGCCAACCGGCCTTATTGGGGAAAGATCCCTATCATACCGAGCAGATCACAGCCACCTCCAATCAAAATTTCGATCTTTTGCAATCAAGTCTCGACACAACAGTACCACGAGCCCAGGAACTTGAAGGCGACACGACCTTATACGACTCGACAGAAGCCCTCATTCCGCTACCCCGTCCTGACGACATCAAATTTGAAATGCCGGATATCGATTAGCTCCAACCAGCAGGAAAAATCCATCTACTTATGAGTACAAAAGCCCTAGCCCTAACCCAAGAGAAAGCCCTCGAGATCAACCTTGACCGTGGGATCTATGGAACTTTTGCTGAAATTGGCGCCGGGCAAGAAACCGCAAATTGGTTTTTCCGGGCATCAGGCGCAGCCGGTACCGTAGCCAAAACAATCTCGGCCTACGATATGACAGTCAGCGACACCCTGTACGGTTCAGTCAAGCGATACGTTTCAGTCGAGCGTCTTATGGGTATGCTCGACTACGAATATCGGCAACTCGTGCATCGTCTTGGTGGCAAAAAAGGCAAAGACACACGTTTTTTTGCCTTTTGTAACACAGTTAAAGTGAAGGGGTATAAGGACAAGGGGCCTTGGCATGGATGGATAGGGGTTAGATTCCAGTTACGACCCGAGGCTCCGCCTTCGGATCTCATCGTTCATGTCAATATGCACGTGCCCTCGCATTCACTGCAGATGCGCGATTTAGGCATTTTGGGGGTTAACATTTTACATGCAGTCTATCACAAGCGAGATCGCCTAGTTGAATTTGTCGAATCGTTAATGGACAACATCGATCCGTCGAGCATGGAAATCGACGTACTTCGTTTTGCGGGGCATGGTTTTTCCAAGGTAGACAACCGGCTTTTTGCCTTGCAGCTCGTGCAGTCGGGCTTAACGGAATCGATCTTATTTTTACCGAACGGCGAAGTTGCACAAGCGGCAGACGTACTTTATAAGCGCCCTTTGATTGTGCTGCGCGGCAGTTTTGATCCCGTTTGTAAACTTCATTTAGAAGTACTCGACGCCGTTCGTAAAACATTTCTTACCCACGTTGATGAAAAAACTCGCAGCAATTGCATAGACATTTGCGAATTGTCGATGAACAATCTTTTACGCGAGGGCTATGTCGACCATTTAGATTTTCTAGACCGGGCCGACAGTTTGAAGGAATTAGGGAAAACAGTACTTATCACGCGCTTGACCCGATTTGATCGGCTTTCTGAGCTTTTGGGGCGTTACACAAAGGAGCCCATTGCTATTTCTCTCTCCATAGGTTTGCTCAATGAGTTATTTAAGGAAAAATGGACACAGGATATTCCGGGTGGCATACTGGAATCATTTGGGCGAACGTTCCAAAATAAAACTCGGTTGTACGTTTCACCTTGGCTCAACAGAAAATCAGGAGAATTCGTGACAGCAAGAACATTCCGAGCACCGGAAGAGTACCAATACCTCTACCAGCATTTTTTAGCCAACCAGCTCGTAGTCGACGTGCCTTTCTTCAATGAAAAACTTCTTAGCAAGACCCCACGCGACATCCAGCGCATGATTGCAGCGAACGACCCAGCGTGGAAGGAATTAGTGCCCGAGGAAGCCCATCGAGCCGCGCAGCACCTTCGTTAGGCAGATTATTCTTCATACTCAGCCCAGGAGCTACTCGTCTCCCACACACGCACTCGCTCCAATTTGACAACAGCACGAACCGGCCAAGTTCCCCCCTTTATTTTAATGTGCTCTAATTTGTTTTGCACATAATCAAAGACCGTTTTTGCCATGACCTCACTAGTAGGGTCAATTGAAACAAACCCGATCACTCTATCACCATAGGCCTCTTTCAAGACACCATACATAGGATCGTCAGTATTGACACAGATAGAATGGTCAAAGCGATTTATAAATTCCTGCATCATGTCTTTGACAGCTTTGAAATCCATCACCATATCATGGTCATCTAAAGATTCAGCCGCGAAAACCATCTCAACCTTGCGGGAGTGGCCATGCGGGAACTTACAATTACCAGAATGGCGAGACAGCATATGCCCGCTCTCAATTTCTACCTGCTTACAGATCCGATACATGAACGGATGCATTGTGCTATGATCGCAAGCCAGCGTCAATCCTTCATCAACGACATCCTCGTGCCCAATTGAGCATAATGAAATACAATTAGTAAAATCTGCTTTTCTTTTTGGCAATTCTCTTCAAAGTAACTGCATGTCGTTTCTATCATCAGGATATGTCCCATCACCACGGCGGATAGCAGTCATAGCCGGGACAACGTTTATACAGCTGATGCGGATGAAAATTTTTTTCTTTTTTCTCATTTTTATTCTCATCATTTTAGCGCTCAACAGTATTCGTTTCAGTGATTTTTTAGGGCCAGAGACCCATGGGGCCGCGGAGCTTATTCTGTTGAAGAATTCGGCGTTTGGTGCGATGCGTTTGTTTGGGCTCATCTTCTGTGTGACAGCTACAGCACTTTTAATTCCCAAAGATACAGAAGATAGAATCCTCTACACCATACTTTGCAAACCCGTCCCTATGATTGATTACATCATAGGCAAAGCGCTAGGCGTCCTCTTTTTAGCCAGCGTTACCCTTCTTCTCATGGACCTCTTTACCGTTGGGATTTTATACCAACGGATGGGCGTAGTTATCACCGAGCAGATCAATATTCTCAAATCCTCAGGAGCCCAGGCAGATTACATTCAATCGATCGTCCGAGGGATTCAAGCGCAAGGACCAGATTGGAATCTGCAAGCAGGCATGTTAGTCATGTTACTCGAATTTGCGGTATTGATTTCAATAACCATGCTCATTTCATGCCTAACGCAAGGGACGTTGCTCAGTTCCCTTCTCGCCTTTGGAGTCTATTTTGTTGGGGTATTCCAGACTCAGGCCAAGGTTTTATGGTTTGAATCATCTTCAAGTATCGGGACCTCCGATTGGGTTCTGTGGGCCAGTAAAGCCTTTTCAGCCATTTTTCCCGATTTCAGCCTCTATTCTATCACCGATTCAGCAATCAATGGGCAGCTTATTCCCCTTCCCTTATTAGGGCATTTAGCCCTCATTAGTTTAGCGTATTTCCTCTTCCATACCATGCTTTCGGCATGGGTTTTCCGGAAGCGTGAATTTTAGAGAATTAACCAACCAGACACATCCAATGAAATTAGGACTTATAGGTACAGGTAAAATGGGTGCCGCCATGCTCCGCGGTGCGTTACGTTCCCCAGATTTATCGCCAGCAGAAGTCATCATTTACAACAGGACTACTGAGCGAATGAAACCGTTACTAAACGATTTTCCAGATTTGAACATAGCCCAAACGCCCGCAGATGTCTTCCAGCAATCAACCATCATTTTACTAGCCATCAAGCCACACGCCATTCCTCAATTACTGAGTCAAACGTGGCTGCAATGTTCATCCCATATAACCCACTCTCCCACCCTGCTTTCGATAGCCTCAGGCATCACCATCCAACAGATGCATCAATGTTGTCCCGGCCTTACCAACATTGTCCGAGCCATGCCTAATACCCCATCGCTCATCGGCTCAGGCATTTGTGCCGTCAGCGCCGAGGATAGCGTTCCAGCCGAAGTCATCGACTCAGTACACCGCCTATTAGGACACTGTGGTTTTGTTTTCAACGTTCCAGAAAACCATATTGAAACAATTGCAGCCCTTGCAGGATGCGGGCCCGCCTATATGTACACCATCATCGATGCCATGTCAGATGCCGGAGTTGCCCTTGGCCTAACCAGACAACTTGCGACCAGACTCGCCGCAGAAACAATGCTGGGTTCAGCCAAACTTGTCTTACAAAGCCATAAGCATCCCATGGAACTACGAGACGAAGTCGCCTCGCCAGGAGGAACCACCATCGAAGGACTCAATGCACTTGACGAATTTGGCGCTCGCCATGCTGTCATACAAGCAGTCAAAGCCGCCCACGCCAAGGCCGAACGCATGACAGCACAGCTACAAAACTAACGCTCCACTATCGTTTAACAGGAATCACCCTTCAATTATTTTCAAGAAAATCCTGCTGCCAATACAGGGGCATTTGCCGTATTGTTGACAGAAGCGATTTGTGCTTAGGAAAGATAGAATACCCCCGCAGGAGCTTTCTTAAGCAGACCAACATATCTCATCAAAAACTAATGCGCTGACAGGGCAACGGACAAGGCCCAGTCAGCGCATTGATCAAGGTACGTTTTGAGGAGCACTTAGAGAAGAGCTTGTTGACGGCAAGCTTTGACCGTATTAGCCATCAGCATCGCAATAGTCATAGGGCCAACCCCCCCAGGGACAGGAGTAATAGCCCGGCACTTTTGAACTACTTCACTATATTTGACATCGCCTACGATGCGATATCCTTTTTCGCGAGAAGCATCTTCGACACGGTTAATACCTACGTCAATCACGACAGCACCATCTTTCACAAAATCAGCCGTTACCATTTCCGGTCGACCAACAGCAGCCACAATAATATCAGCCGTACGGCACAATTGAGCCAAGTCGCGCGTACGCGAGTGGGCGACAGTAACAGTAGCGTCGGCACCTTTAGCCATTAAGAGACTAGCCATAGGCTTACCAACAATCATGCTACGGCCAATTACGACAGCATGAGCGCCTTGGGTTTCCACGCCAGCCGATTTAATTAATTGCATACACCCCAATGGAGTACAAGGAACAAATCCGCTAGGATCCTCCAACACCAGTTTAGCCACATTTTCAGGATGGAAGCCATCAACATCCTTTCGGGGATCAATCGCTCGCACAATAGCAGCTTCATCAATATGAGGAGGAGGTGGGCTTTGCACAAGAATGCCATGAATAGAAGAGTCGGCATTCAATTCTGCGACGACCTTCAATAACTCTTGTTGAGTTGTTTCAGTGGGTAGAGCTATTTTGCGAGAATTCATGCCCAATTCCGCGCATTTACGGACTTTGGAGCCGACATAGACTTTGGAGGCCGGATCTTCTCCGACAAGGACAACAGCCAATCCGGGAACAACACCGGCTTGCTTGAGCGCTTCGATATCTTGCTGCACTTTTGTTAAAACACTTGCAGCGACTTCTTTTCCGTTGATTACTTGCATGATGACAGAGAGGTTAAATCGGGGCAGCCACAAGACATCATCTCTTCCAAGAGATGGACATAATGAGCTAATTCCTGTTCATTGATATTAGGAGGGACAAATAATTTTTCCTTCCAAACGACAGACACTTCAGAAAACGGTTTAGGCACACAATAATGATCCCAAGCTTTGTGAATCCGCCAACAATTCTTATATTCGACACAAATAGGAATAATTGGGAATCCAGTTTTGGAGGCCATGATGATCACTCCTGGGTGGATTTTATAGATAGGCCCCTTGGGGCCATCAGGAGTAATTGCAATACAATGGCCTTGCTTCAACACCGAAAGACTTTCTAAAAGAGCCTGGCCACCGCGTCGATGGCTGGAGCCGCGCACACACCCCATACCAAAAAAACGAGCAATCCACTCGATAATGGCCCCATCTCGGCTTGCACTTGTAAAGGCATACATCTTGCGTTTGATCCCACTCACCTGCCAAGCATAAAAGCAAATGAAGTTACGATTATGCCACATGGAGTAGATACCAGTACATTCGTATTCGCGATCATCCATTTCGCGCACGATACGCATCCTCAATGTCCGGCCTATGATCTGCATCAAGAACCATACTCCCCAGCCAGCAAAGGGAGCCCACCATGCATACCGTTTCTCGCCACTCATCTTGCTTTGTAATAACCGTCGCCGAGACCTTTCTTTTAAGGTTGCGGGATTTCCGGTTCACCCGAGTTGTCTTCCTGCGAAGCTACTGGCGTTGGGTCAGCGCCAACAGTATTCTCCTCTTCATTATAAGAAGAGCTGTCTTGAGCTGCAAATATGCTTCTACCACCCGCATCGACAACCTTCGCGCTTACCATAATCAATAGCACCGAACGTTCTTCCTGTGAGCCTTCAGAACGGAAGAGACGGCCCACTAATGGGATATCGCCTAAAATCGGGACCTTATCCTCAAACCGAGTCGTCATACCCTTCTGTAACCCGCCAATCACCACCGTACTGCCAGAAGCAATACTGACAGGAACCGAAATGCTTCTCTTGCTAAAGATAGGCTGAACAATGGAGTTTTTCGATAATTCAACGGAAGTCACATAGGATTCCGTGCTATCAGACGAGGTTACATCACTCAAGATACTGCTGAGGGAGTTCCGATTGTTTCTCATGCCAACCATGGGAGACATGATAGGAGAGCCATAGTCGATAAAACCTTCGAAATCGACAATTTCAGGAGTCACCGCCAAATCAATCATCGTTTTGTCCTGGCTAATACCAGTCACCTGGACATTGAATGAGGTACCCGTGCGACGAGATTCGAACTCCATCGGAGTTGCAGGAGTCACCACCATATTTGAAGAGTTACCATAGCTACTCCCCGAGCTATTAGGGATTTGCGGAGGTTCGTAAGAAACAGGATAAATCAGTTCGCGGCCTGAGTAGAATTCCGCATTTTCGCCCGGTCTGACAATCACTTGGGGTTTTTGCAAAATATCGACACCTTTTTTCTGATCCAAGCCACGCATGACAAAAGCGACCTGCGCACTATTCCAAACGCCTTGAATGGTCAAGAAAGCAGGGGCTCGATTCGGCGTGTAATAATTATTGTTCGAATCGCTTTGCGAGGTTCTCGATCCATTGGTAATCAGCGAATCAATTGAATCAGTCGTAACGACCTGATGGATGGAACGCAAGCCCGCCGTAACACTGGCGTTGGGAAGAGACGTGCCTGGGGCAGTAGCTAAACTGTCGAAGATTGTTTTATTATTATTTGCTTCGTTATTGGCGTCCTGGCCGCCAGCTCCGAAAAGTTCTCCTTCTTGTAAATCTGTATTCAAAATCCAGTCAAAGCCCAGTTCTTTCAGGTTTTTTTGGCTGACTTCCAGGATTGTGGCTTCAACCACAACTTGAACCGGTTGTTGAGTCGCTTTGAGAGCAAAAATATCTTCGATGAGATCGATATTTTTTCGAGTATTCCGGACAAAAAGCGTTGAATTATCAGAATTGAAACGCACCGAGGATCCCTCTGGGAAAGTTACACCCATTTGAGACAAGGTTTCTTTGGGATCAACGCGTTTCAATGAGATACTACCGGACGATTCTTCAGCAAAAGGATCAGAGGTTTCCGATGAGCTACCGGTCATATTTGACGTAAAAAAGCCCAGCGGCACCGATATAACCTTTGAATACAGATCAGAAGAAGCATCTGAAGCCGACACAATTTCTACCGTATAAGCATTCGTACGATAACTCGTGCCCGTCATCGTTCCCAGATAAGTGAGGACTTGTTTCAGCGGCACATTGTTCATTCTCAGATTGAATCGTTTGGACAAGATACGTTGGGCCTCTTCGCTATTGGGGTCGCCAAAGTTTGCCATGATATTGACACCACGAGCCGATTGGACGTCTCCAGCAGAACGATCGTTTTGGAAAGCCAGGTTTCGGATCACCTCCAAAGCTTCCGAAATATCCGTATCCTCCAAATCGATTCGAGGGATGACAATAGAAGTTAATTTGGTTTCAATGCTTTGATAAGGAGATTCAACAGGTTCCGAAGATGGTTCAGAACCTTCAGGGGAGTCGACAGTAGCCTGTTCCGACCAGGCACGATCCACCTCGGCCATAGCCTGAGCACGAGTATGATCGTAAGCCGAACGGCTGTACTGAGATTTGCGATTTGCGACGCTTTCCAGGCCGCGTCTTGCAGCGACATTGTATGGATCGATTCGCAATACATTTTCAAAATCAGTTTGAGCCGCGTCGAAATTGCCCAGATCGAAATGCCCATACCCTAAAGTAAGAAGGCGTTGGACTTCAGAGACATTTGCAACGTGTTTAGGAGACAAGGCCTGGTTAGTCCTTTCAGGGTCATCCAGATATTTTAGCATTCGTTGACAAAGCACATGAGAGGGGACAATTTCCAATGCTTGATCAAGAATACTCCGGGCCTCCTCGGTACGGCCAACTTTTACATATTCCTGGGCGACAGCCACACTAGCATCGCCCACGCTGGATTTGATAAAATCGAGTCTATCCTTCGTTGCAGGAGAATCAGGCATCACCTGCAATGCAGCCTGATAGGATTTTAAGGCATCTTCATACTGTTTAGCAGCATACGAGGCCCGGCCTTGATTCAGCAAATCCATAGCTTTCTGCATATTTTCCTGGGCTCGTGCGACAGCCCGATCCGCAGCGCCAGCAGAAGTCACCACGCCAGAAGCAGGAGCGACCTTCCCAATATCGCCCGCATTAACTGCCAATACCACTTGTTGAGGCGACTTGTTTATGTTTTTTTCAACAGACTTGACATAACTGTCGGAAGGCAAAACCGCTAAGGCCTGCTTGATGAAGGATAAGGCAGATTGGTTGTTACCGTTTTTTTGAGCGTCCTGAGCCATAATAGCTAAGCAACGAGCATATCGCTCTTTGATCAAGTCAGCCATTTTTTGATCAGCTAGACCAAGCCGCTCGTAGGCCTTGGCATAAGAGGCAGCAGCAGTTGCCATTTGATTTTCAGTGTAAGCAGCATCGCCCTGGGCAATCAGATCTCGGAGTTCCACCCCCGAAAGATTCTTTTGAGCAGCAGAGACCTCAATCGTAGCTGCAACAGACAGAACAGCAGCAGTTATACCAGACACAAATTTGTGGTGAGGGAAGAGACGAATCATGGCAGTGTTCACGACACTACAAAGTTTCTGCCCGCTCGTCACTTCAAAAAACTCGCGCCAGGGCAAAAAAATCGATTCTTGGGTCATAAGAATGATTTGCATAACCGATATTTCTGTTGTCACCCATTTTCAAGACAGATATGATGTTCACCACAGAAGGTATTCCCTCGCATGCATTTCCTCATATTTCCCATTGTATTCTGGAGCGCAATACTGATAGGATCGGCCTCATTAGTTCATGCGCAATCAGCTTCGCCTACTCCGAGCCAACAGACACAGCAGGCCGCCAAGCCACCACTCCCCAAAGGGCCAATTGTCGTCAACCGAATTGCAGCAACCGTCAACGGGCGTCCCATCACATCCAATGAAGTCAGTTTTCGCTTAATGCCCATTTTCGTTCAATTGGCGACCCAATATCCGCGGCAAGGTTCTGAATTTCAACGGCAATTGACCATTGCCAAAAAAGCGATCATCAACGAACTTATTGAGCGAGAGCTCGTGTTAAGCGATTTTAAGTCGAAAGGTGCTTACATCAAAGAATCAATCATTGACCAGGAAATTGCACGCATCATCCGCGAGACATACAACGGCAACCGCGATCGTTTCATGGAATATCTGCGCGACTCAGGCATGACCATTCGGAAGTTTCGCGAAACAACCCGGCGTAACGTAACCGTCATGGCCATGCGGTCTACTAAATACGACCAGCACATTCCCCCCACTCCGGACGAAATTAACAAAGAATACCAGGAATCTAAACTCAAATTTCGCGATATCACCAAAGATCGCATTCAATTCAAAAAGATTTTTATTCCGATTCATGGGGAAGATGCAGAATCGACGCCAGAAGTCCAGCTTGAGTTAGCCGAGTTGGTGAAGGAAGAAATAGAAAAAGGCAACCTCAGTTTCGAAGAAGCAGCCAAGCGGTATTCTAAAGATGCCATGGCCGCACAAGGAGGGAAGTGGCAAGAGATCGAGCGATCTTCTCTTTCTCCTGAATTTGCGGCCATTATATTCGAAGCGCCCGAACAAAAGATCGTGGGGCCACTGATTGAGCCCAATGGTTTTACCATCGTTTGCGTACTCAACAAGAAACTAGCTTCACCGCCTCCGCTGTCAAAAATCAAGGATGCCATCGACGCACAAGTTCGCAGCAAGCGAAGCGTCGAACGCTACAAACAATGGATTGAACGCTTGCGCAGTAAAGCCATTATCAAAACCTACATTTGACACCATAGGTACAGATGAAGGTCAATTATCATCATTGAAAAGAGAATTCTATTCTTTAGGACTTGCACTATCGCAAATAAAGTTCCACAATAAGCAACGTATTATGAAACCCACACTTCTCGTTCTCGCAGCAGGAATGGGCAGCCGATATGGTGGCCTGAAGCAACTTGATCCCATGGGACCTAATGGTGAAGTTGTTCTCGACTATTCTGTATTTGACGCCATTCGCGCTGGATTTGGCAAAGTCGTTTTCGTCATTCGGCATGATTTTGAAAAAGACTTTAAGGAAAAGGTTGGTAGCAGATTTTCATCTAAGATTGAAGTTGATTATGCGTTCCAGGATTTAACTGACTTGCCTGCAGGGTATTCAGTTCCGGAAGGTCGAGAAAAGCCATGGGGGACAGCCCATGCTCTCCGCGCAGCACGCAATATCATCCATGAACCTTTTGCAGTCATCAATGCTGACGATTTTTATGGGGCAGATGCCTTTGTGCAAGCTGCACGTTTCCTGACCGAAGTTCAGGACGACCCCGACAAAGCGCATTATGGCATGATCGGTTATCCGCTCAAAAACACGCTTTCCGACAATGGAGATGTCAACCGCGGCATCTGCGCGATCTCCAACGAGCAATTACTCACAGGAGTTGAAGAATACGTTAAGATCATGACAGAAGCCGATGGCGTGACCCGTGGAGAAAACCTTGAAGGCCAACGACTGCCGGTTGATCCAGAAGGTTTGGTCTCGATGAATTTCTGGCTCTTTGGGGCTTCATTTATCACATTAACTGAAGATCACTTCATTGATTTCCTTTCCAAGAGGGGGACCGAATTGAAGAGCGAATGCTACATCCCGACAGTTGTCGACGCCCTCATCAAAGCCAATCGGGCAGACTGCAAAGTACTAGCAACAACCTCAACGTGGTTTGGCGTAACCTACCCACAAGACAAGCCATCGGTCGTTGCGGGTATTCGCGATTTGATTACCCAGGGGGTTTATCCTGAAAAATTAGCCTGATTCATTCCATGCAGCACGATTTAAAAGCTACAGCCGCCTTGTTTGATATTCGCGGCGATTTTGTTCAGGGATATTCCTATGGGAGTGGGCACATCAATGACACCTACTGCATTTGGGTTGATCAGGCCGGTTTGCGCGTTCGCTATATTCTGCAGCGCCTCAATCAAAATGTTTTCAAAGAGCCCATTCCGTTGATGGACAATGTTCGTCGCGTGACGACGCATGCTCTTGCGCAATTGAAAGCCAACAAATGTCCGGAAGCCTACCGTCGCACACTGACGTTAGTACCAGGCGTTGATGGCAAGCCCTATGCCGTGGACGACGAGCAGAACTGTTGGCGCGTTTATCCGTTCATTGAGCGTGCGCGTACTTACGATCAGATTGAGACGACTCAGCAATGTTATGCAGCCGCTCGGGCTTTTGGAGAATTTCAGAAGTTAACAGCCGACCTGCCGGGAGAGCCCTTGTTTGAGACGATTCCTGATTTCCACAATACGACGAAGCGTTTTCAAGCATTACAACAAGCCATCCAAGACGATCCCCTGGGCCGAGCTAAAGAAGTACAGAAAGAGATCGACTGGTTCATGGCGCGAGAAAGCGATTGCCACCTAGTCGTCAACTACATGGCTTCCGGAGAGCTCCCCGTTCGTTGTACGCACAACGACACCAAGCTCAACAACGTTATGCTCGACGATGTTACAGGCGAAGGCATTTGCGTAATCGATCTCGATACCACAATGCCCGGCTCCGCTATTTACGACTTCGGCGACATGGTTCGCACAGCGACGTCGCCCGCAGCCGAAGACGAAAAAGACGTTTCGTTAGTAACAATGCGCATGTACATGTTTGAAGCATTGGTACAAGGGTACTTAGCGTCGGCTTCATTCCTAACTCCATTAGAAAAAGAGCTCCTTCCCTTCTCTGGGAAGCTTTTGACCATGGAATGCGGCATTCGTTTCCTAACCGATTACCTGTCGGGAGACGTCTACTTCAAGATCAAGCGGCCCGAGCACAATCTAGACCGCTGCCGTACACAGATCACCCTAGTAGAATCCATCGAACAACAGATGGATGTTATGAAGAAACTGGTCGAACAGAATTGATCAGTTGGCATAGGTTTTTCCAATATCACCCTACCCATTCATTATGAAAATTCTCGTTACAGGCGGAGCCGGTTTCATTGGGTCTCACATTGTTGAACACTACCAAGACAAAGCCGACGAAATCCGCGTCCTCGACAATTTGCGTACTGGATATCTCAAGAATCTCGAGGGGTTGAAGCACACCTTCATCGAAGGAGATATCCGCGATCGCCAGATCGTTCGCCAAGCCGTTCAAGATGTTGATTACATCTTCCACATGGCCGCTCTAGTTTCCGTACCGGAATCTATGAGCAAGATTGAAGAAACAATCGACATTAACTGCCGCGGCCTCTTGAATGTCTTGGAAGAAGCCTCTGAAGCCGGAGTCAAAAAATTGGTGCTTGCTTCATCAGCTGCGATTTACGGCGATAATCCCACGGTACCCAAAGTTGAGACCATGTATCCGGAGCCCAAGAGTCCTTACGCTATCACCAAGTTAGATGGCGAGTATTATTTGGCCATGTTCCGCTCAACAGGGCGCCTCAATACAGCTTCAGTGCGTTTCTTCAATGTATTTGGTCCTCGGCAAGATCCCAAAGGGGCTTATGCCGCAGCAGTGCCAATTTTCATTGAAAAAGCCTTGAAAGGTGAAGACATTACCATTTATGGCGACGGATTGCAGACCCGAGATTTCATCTATGTCAAAGATATTGTTGGAGCTCTGACCTATGTAGCAGAACATGCTGATGTTACGGGTACGTTCAACGCTGGATATGGTGGGCAAATCACCATTGAAGATCTCGCGACCAAGATCATTGCGGCAGCTTCTTCTACCTCGAAGGTTCTGCATGCTCCGGAACGTGCTGGGGATGTCAAACATTCTCGGGCCTGTGCCGACAAATTGCGCGGCGCCGGCTGGGTTCCCCAACATTCTCTGGAAGAAGGTTTGGCTAATACCTTGGCTTATTTCCGAAGCGTTCTTGGGAAATAACTTTGGGGCGTTCATTGTTTTCATTTCAGGAAGGAATCTGATCAGCAGGATTCCTTCCTTTTTTAAGGGGAAAACGATAGCAACATAAGTATTGTACTTGATTTCTTCCCTGGCTCTGCTTCAACACCTCAAGCAGTTATGAGCAAAAATGCCGAGGAGGGAGTCATCATAGTACAGTTACCCGAGCCTTGTGATAAAAAAAGCGAAGCCTACAAAGCCGGTTACAAAAACATCTGTGAAATTGGCAAAGAACGCATTCATCGCGCGGGAGAACAAATTAGGGATAAGGAGTTAGAGGGTAAAAATGGCAGTAATTACTCCTCACGAGGCATCGGCTTCCGCGACTCAAGTTTTGCCAACAGGCCCGCCAAAATCAATGTATTCGAGATTTTCAAGCTCTATATGCCGGAGGATGCAGACGATATTTCCAAGCGGTACGAGTGATTTAAGGAGACGCAACGATGGATAAGAACGAGATTACCCCAATGAACCGCAACTTCCTGCAAGAGGTGTCCGATGTGCTTGCCAAGGCGCGGAAGAATGCGAAAACAGCCGTCAACCTTTCGATGGTCTATGCCTATTTTGAGATTGGCCGGATGATCGTCGAGGGAGAGCAGCACGGCGCAAACCGTGCCGCCTACGGAACACAGCTTTTGAAGGAGTTGTCTGCTTATCTGACCGGAATCTATGGGAGAGGATTTTCGGTCACAAACCTCAAGCAAATGCGGCAGTTTTACCTCATTTATGCCAACGACCAAATCGGTCAGACACTCTCTGACCAATTTGAGAATCTTCCCACCGTCAGCACTGGGAGAACGTTTTACCTGAGCTGGTCGCATTACTTGAAACTCATGCGCATTGACAACATCGAGGTGCGGCATTTCTACGAGATCGAGTCCGTCAAAAACGATTGGAGCCTCAGCGAGCTGAAACGGCAGTACAACAGCTCTCTCTATGAGCGGCTGGCGCTCAGCACGGACAAGGATAAGGTTTACCGGCTGGCAGTGGAAGGACAAACCGTAGAATCATCGAAGGATGCAGTGAAAGATCCCTATGTGTTGGAATTTCTGGGACTGCCGGAACTACCCTCCTATTCCGAAACGGAGTTAGAAAGCCGTATCATCGACCATTTGCAGCAATTCCTCCTGGAGCTGGGTACCGGCTTTGCCTATATCGGGCGCCAGGAACGCTTTACCTTTGATGAAGAGCATTTTATGGTGGATTTGGTCTTCTATAATCGGCTGTTGCGCTGCTTTGTCCTCTTTGACCTGAAAATTGGCGAACTCAAGCATCAGGACATTGGGCAAATGCAGATGTATGTGCATTACTACGACCGCAAGGTAAAACTGCCGGAGGAAAACCCGACCATTGGCATCATCCTTTGCCGGGATAAAAATAACGCAGTTGTGGAAATGACCCTGCCGGAGGATAATTCGCAGATCTTTGCCAGCAAGTACGAAACTGTGCTGCCCAGCAAAGAGGCCTTGCAACAACTGCTGCAAGAACAAATCGCTGACGAGAATGGAGGAGGAGACGAGTGAAGCTGCAATTCAAACACCCGAAATTCCAGGCAGACACGGCAAAGGCCGTAGTGGATGTCTTTGCCGGACAGCCTCACCGCACACCCACCTACATGATGGACAGGGGCATTAACTACCAGCAGATCCTCACCAACGAGGCCGATTTACCGGCTGGCGCAACGAACATTTCCGAAGCACTTTGGGGAAATAACTTTGGGTCGTTCATTGTTTTCGTTTCAGGAAGGAATCTGATCAGCAGGATTCCTTCCTTTTTTTTAAGGAGGAAACGATAGCAACATAAGAATACCCGTTGGCGGAATTCAATTAGTTCTACCAAAAGGTTCGTTATGGATATAGTGGACATATTGCGACACAGGCAGTGCTCTCCCCGCCACTGTTCTCATCAAGCCTTGTCGAGGTAGTGGCGACTCAAGGTTTCAACCATGCTTTTGTATAACTCGAGGCACTCTTCGCATTGTCCTTTCTTACTCAAGGCCACGCATGGTTCAATGTATCTCTCCAATAACTCCCGGTACGCCTCACCTGGATTTGTCAAACCATCGAGACATTCGACAATAATTGGAGCAATACGATAATATTCGTCGATCAACTCCTTCCCGTCATCCTGTCGCGCCAGCCAATGATCCCGAAATCGGCGCAACTCGGTCAATTCTGCGCAATCGTCCGGTTTGCCGGTATGCTCGCACACGGCTGTCGTGATGAAACAACCGCTTCCGCTGCTCGCCCCGTAGCGCTTCAGCAAGGAGACAATGGATGAATACCCTTTATATTGAGCAATCGTTAACGCCGTATTTCCATTATTCTCCTTCGCATGCACATCAGCTCCGCTACGGACCAACGTTTCGACTGCGTCAACCAGGCCTTCATTAGCTGCCCACATCAATGCCGTACCCCCACCATTGTTCCTCGCATTCACATCCGCTCCATGACGAACCAACACTTCAATCGAATCAACTTGGCCTTCCCCTGCTGCCCACATCAATGCCGTATACCCTTCATTGGTCCTCGCATTCACATCCGCTCCGTTACGAACCAACGCCTCGATCGATTCAACTTGGCCTTTAATAGCTGCAAACATCAATGCCGTATACCCCTCATTGGTCCTCGCATTCACATCCGCTCCATGACGAACCAACGCCTCGATCGATTCAACTTGGCCTTTAATAGCTGCCCCCATCAATGCCGTTTCACCTTCTTTCTCCCTCGCATTCACATCCGCTCCATGACGAACCAACACTTCAATCGAATCAACTTGGCCTTCCCCTGCTGCCCACATCAATGCCGTTCCACCTTCATTGGTCCTCGCATTCACATCAGCTCCATGACGAACCAATACTTCAATTGAATCAACTTGGCCTTCCCATGCTGCCCACATCAATGCCGTATACCCATTATTGTTT
>CASFPZ010000039.1 GCA_949296365.1 uncultured Akkermansia sp.
TCCCTCGGGCGCAATTGCGCCTTCTCTCTCAACGATATCGACTTCAAGCAAGCTCGCTATCGCTATTACGGCTACGGTTACTCCTACAAGTACGGTAGCGCCTCGTCGGCAGAGAAAAACTCTGCCAAGCCTCAAGCAACGAGTACCCCTCGCACATGAACTGGCTCTGGCTCCAACCTCGCAAGCGACGGGAACGCGAGTTCCAGCAACTCTTCCCGGATGGTCTCGACCGCCACGCCCACATCCTGTGGGGGGTAGACGACGGGGCTCGTTCTCGCGAAGAAGCCCAGGGCATTGTCAACTCCTTGAAGGCGATGGGATTGAAAGGCGCCTGGTGTACGCCTCACGTCATGGCCTCCCTGCCCGATAACACGCCAGAACGCCTCAACGCACGGTTTCGGGAAGCTCTCGACGAATTGGATCTCGGCGGTTTTCAGTTGAGCCTTGCTGCCGAGTACATGCTCGACGAAAGCTTTCCCGCTTGCCTTGCTGCTGGCAATTGGCTCTCGTGGGATGGCAAGCGGGTTCTTGTTGAATGTTCGCGTCTGGCTCTTCCCCCGGATTGGGAAGACTTGCTCTTCCGCATGCGAGTCGAGGGGCTTATCCCGGTTCTGGCCCACCCAGAGCGCTACGGCCATCTTCTTTCCTTTGCCGAGTTTTGCGACCTCCGCGGTCGTCTCGGCATCGAATTCCAACTCACCTGGTCTGCCTTGCGCGGCGAGCGGTCCCGCGGCGAATGCCGTCTGGCCCGCCAGTTGTTCAAGGCGGGCCTCTGCGACTGGTGCGGTACAGATTCCCACCGCGCTGGCTCTTAACTCCTAACCTCCCCAACCTCTCATTCAGCTATGCTGGATACCCCCCCGTCTATTTCTTTCTCGATTGCGTCTGTTCCCTCGTCGGCTGACGCTTCGTCCCGATTGGCGCATCGGTCTGTTCCCTGCCGTCGCCCCCGTTCGGGGCTCTATGCTCTCTGCGTCAAGCGTGTGATGGACGCCTCGCTCGCGTTGCTCGCGTTGCTAGTTCTCTCCCCTCTTCTCCTGGTTCTCGCGCTAGCTCTCGCTGTCGATCTGCGCGGTAACCCATTCTTTGTCCAAACCCGCATCGGCCGCAACCTCCAGCCGTTCTCTATCGTCAAATTCAGGACGATGAACAACGAGCGCGACGCCGCTGGCCAATTGCTGCCAGACGACGCCCGCGTCACGCGCTTCGGCGCTCTCCTGCGCTCGACTTCTCTGGACGAACTCCCCGAGCTTGTCAATGTCCTGCTCGGCCAAATGAGTCTGATCGGCCCGCGCCCCTGGATCCCTGAACAAATGGCTACGTTCTCGCTGAGCACGCAGCGCAAACGCATGTCTGTCCGCCCTGGTGTCTCTGGTCTCGCCCAGGTGTTTGGCCGCAACAACCTCACGTTCCGTCAACGGGTCTGCTACGATCTTGTCTACCAGCGCCACCTTTCGTTCCTTCAAGATCTTCGCATTGTCTTCTTCACCTTCTACAAAGTGCTCAAACGCGAAGGAATCGCGCAACGTCCTGATGCGCTTTCCCATGCTGCTCCTAAAGATCCTTCCACGAAGGGCCGCAGAGGCAATGCTCCCAGGCCCAAGTCTCAAGGCCTCGATATGAAGTAAAAACTCTCCCCGACCTATGCAATTGTCCGTCATTCCTGCCATTCTTCGGACTCTTCTGTATCGACTCCGCAGAACTTTGAAAAACAGGCAATACACACCTAATACCAAAGCTCTGTTCTCAAATGAACAGATCGAGATAGGGGATTATACCTACGGTACGCCCAGGATTCTGTTCACTGGAGGCTCCAATAAGCTTTCGATTGGGCGTTTCTGTTCCATTGCAGCCGATGTCCACATTCTATTAGGTGGTCAACATCACGATGAATTCGTGTCGACATATCCTTTTTACCATACATTTTCTACCATCAAACGCTGGAACCGCAACAATATACCAATTGAAGCATGGCAAGATCGTATTGCGGGAGACGTTCTCATTGGTAACGATGTATGGATTGGTCGAGGTGCCACGATCATGCCAGGAGTTTCAATTGGAGACGGTGCTATCATTGGCGCTGAAACAGTTATCACCAAAGATGTTCCTCCCTACGCTATTGTAGTTGGAACCCCCCCCCGTATTGTCAGATTCCGGTTTTCAGAGCAACAAATCGAAGATCTTCTCAAAATCCAATGGTGGAACTGGGAAGCCGACCGCATTCAGCAGGAACTTCCTTTCATCATGTCCAACAATATCGACGCTTTTATTCTGAGGCATAAAATTTAGTAATTTCCCAGTTTTCCCCCCGAGCATGGAAACGTTCTTCAACATTCGCTACGAGTTCGATCGCGAGGCTGTCCTGCACCGCATCCAGGAGGCTGTCGACTGTGGTTCGCCTGGCTACGTCTGTGTCGCAGACGGCAACATCCTCGCTCTCGTCCATCGGGATCCTGTCTACCGCCAGACGATCGCGGAATCTCTTTTCTCGATCTGCGATAGCTCCTGGGTCCCGGTCTTCCTTCGCTGTCTCTACGGCATTGACCGCTCTCCTTACTGCGGCGCTCAAATCTTCCAGGACTTGGTCAGCTCGCGCCGGTTTTCAATGGCATTCGTCGGCGCTCAGGCCGATGTCCTCGCCGACCTCCGCGCCAACATCGCTGCCTGGAACCCTGACGTGGTCGATATGCCTTTCATCGAGCTCCCGTTCCGCCGGGTCGAGGATTTCGACTATCCGGCTATTGCGCGGCAGCTCGACGCAGCCCAGCCCGATCTTGTCTGGGTCGCGCTCGGCGCACCCAAGCAAGAGCGTTTCATGCAGCGGCTCCGCCCTCACCTGCACCGCGGTGTCATGATCGGCGTGGGCGCTGTCTTCAATTTCTACAGCGGCCATGTCCGCCGCGCCCCGGCCTGGCTCCGCGCACTTCGTCTCGAATTTCTCGGCCGCATTGTCGCCGAACCTCGCAAGCAACTCGCCCGCTGTGCGGTCATCCTCTCGTCCCTGCCCGCCATCGTCCGTGAAGAACAACGCCGCAAAATTTCCCCAAATAACGCCTACCCCCCCCATGCCTGAATCCCGCGTCCAAAAGAGCTTGCTCAACGCCAAGGTCAACGTAATCTTCTACGTTCTGACTTTCAAAAGTTAGAAACTACAATTCGTCATTTCATGTTAAATTCTTCTTTAAGTTCTTAATTATCTAAATGTTATTTCTATGATGTAAAAAATTTTATTAATCATGCATATTGTGAATAAAATTCTATATTTAGCGCAATTCGATAAAATTATTATAGAATATTACTGAAAATATATTATTTTTTAATAATGAAATGTTTATTTTTCGATTTATTAAGTGCATAATACGTCAAGCTAGATTAGTTTTATTCCGAGCCTACGCAGCCATGCGCCCTCAGGCGTCTGGATGGGGCAAGGTATTGATCTTAGCGCCGCATCCGGACGACGAAACACTGGGGTGCGGAGGGCTGATCTACAGGTTGTGCCACCAAGGGAATCCGCCTCACGTCGTCATCCTGACAGGCGGCGGCCAATCTCATGCAGGCTGTTGCCACATCGAAGAAGAAACACTCATACAAGCCCGGCGACACATGGCAACCCATATTCTGACACGTCTCGGGTTGCCGGAGACGCACCTTCATCTGCTCGATTTCCCCGATGGAGCCATCTCAGCTCATGCCCCGGAAATGGCCATGTTGGCAACCTGTGTTCAGGAAATTCAGCCCGATCAGATTCTCATTCCCCACCACGGCGAAGGGTGGCCCGATCATCTCATTGTCCGAAACATGCTTGCCAGCCTTCCACTACCAGCAGGCGCCCAAGTCATTCAATACTGCGTCTGGGTCTGGTACTACCATGTTTGGAAGATGGGCTGGCGCCATGCTCACCTTCTCAGTCTTTTTCCAGAAGAACATCGAGCCAAGCAACAAGCAGTCGACGAATACGTTACTGCGCAGGCGCCCTGTGGCAAGCCCTGGTCGGGCGTTTTGCCTCCCTTGCTCATCAACGCATGTACCTGGAACAAGGAACTATTTTTTGACCTTCCATGAACTGGCAATTCCACATTATTCAATCCTGGGACGACATATGGTCCGACAAGCATCTTGCCCAATGGCAAAACCACCTGAACCAGTCGCCCAACGCCCATGTATTCTTTCACCCGGCGCTTGTCCGCGCCTGGGTCGAAACTTATCTGCCCCTCCGCAACCTTACTCCGCTCTTCGTCTGGGCCCAGCATGACTCCGGTTGTACAGCCTTCCTCCCGTTGGTACTGTGGAAGAAAAATTGGCGAAATGCCTGGATGAAAAGCATTGTCCCAGCTGGATACTCCGATTTCGATTACCACGACCCTGTCTTTTCTACCATTCCAGATTCGCCCAATAACTTCTGGAACGAGTTGATGAACGAGTTGCGATCCAGCATATCATGGGATGAAATCCAAATCGATGGATTGCATGATTCCTGTCAACCTGTGTCGTGGCATATGACAGGAGAAGAACCATGTCCTTACATTTCTCTGACTGGGTTCCAATCTATAGATGATTATTTGGCTACGCGATCAAAAAAAATGCGTTACAACTTAAAACGCCAGAGAAAAAAAGCCGAAGAAACAGCCGAATTGTCATTTCACGATTACAGTGCCCAGGATATCCCCGAAGCCCTGGCTGAACTTCCTCTCATGTTGTCGCTGCATGCGCAGCGTTGGCCCAATGCCTACAAAGCGCCCCAATTTCACAACAATCTTATTTCCGAAGGGTTGAAAAACCATATTCTCCATTTTTCAAAACTTTCCTTCAACGATCAACCTGCTAGTTGGCGCATCGGTTTCTATTTTAAGGATCGCTACTACTCTTACATGCCAACCATCAATCCTCAGTTCTTTCAATTCGGTCCGGGGAAAATCCATCTACTCCATTGCATTCAGTTTGCAATCGACCACCGATTAACCGTTTACGATCAACTTCGCGGTTCGGAACTCTACAAAAGCGAATGGACTCAGGAGGCCGACACGATTCATTCTGCGGAATTTCAAAAGTCTTCCCCATCGTTAACCATTAAATTCGCTCTGTTGAATTTTAAGAAACGATTGCAGCATTCATGACGACCATCCTCATTGCCATACCCTGTCTGCTTACAGGCGGTACGGAAATCCAGACGCTCAGCCTTGTGGAGGCTTTAGCGCAGGGGGGGTATCGCGTCGTCGTTGCCTGTTATTACGAATTCGCCAACTCCATGGTTCAGAGATTTCGGGAAGCTGGTGCCATCGTCGAACTCCTCTCGCCCGACGGCACCCGCAAGCGAGGACGACAGGAATGGCTCCATCTCTACCGCGAGTTGAAGCGTTGCGTCCACACGTATCGGCCTGCCCTGGCCCACGTGCAATACATGGCTCCCGGCGCAGCGCCCTGCCTCATTCTCAAACTCCTGGGCGTTCAGCGCATCATCGCCACCACTCATACCGACTCCCGCATTTACCGCAGCCTCCGCCTCCTCCGTTTCATTCAACGCCATGTCGCCGACGCTTTCACGTGCATCACATTGCGGGCAGAAACCGAATTCTTCGCTTCGGCCCACCTGTTCGAAACATCGACGACTCTCCCAAAACATGCCCACTGCACGATCTACAACGCCCTGCCGCAGCACATTCGCATCAGAGCTGGCGAACGGCGCTTGTCCGCAACGCCCACAATAGGCGTCGTCAGCCGACTCGAATCCATCAAGGGAATGGATCTCGTCGTTCCAGCCTTTGCCGAACTTCACCGTTGCCTGCCCCAGGCCCGTCTTCTCGTCGTCGGCGACGGCTCCCTCCGAGATTCGATGCATCGCCAAGCAGAGGAACTCGGAGTCGCGAGACTTGTCTCCTGGGCAGGCCGTCAGCCACAGGACAAGCTCGAATCGTTTTACGACCAGATCGACCTATTCTGGATGCCGTCGCGCAGCGAGGGATTCGGCCTCAGCGCACTGGAAGCCATGGCCCGCGGCTGTCCCGTCGTCGCAAGCCAGGTTGGAGGCCTCCCCGAACTGATCCAGGATGGAATTCATGGTGTCCTCGTCCCTGCTGAGCGTCCCGACCAGCTGACACAGGCCAGTTTCGAGTTTCTCTCGTCGCCCGAACGTTGGCAATCCATGGCTTGCGCCGCGCAAGCCCGCGCTGCCGATTTCTCTAGGGAACGCTTCGCCAGCCAAATCAACAACCTCTACAGCCAATTGCTCGCATGTACGTTCTGAATTACTTCTATTTCCTGGTTCTGACATTGGTCATGCTGAAGTGTTTTCAGACCCGAGGCCGATATCTGAACGATCCCGTCTCACACAGGAAAAGCCTCTGGTTGTCTGGCAAAGAGTTGCTTTTTTTTATCATTTTCACAACCGGAGTCCTCAATCTTTCGGCGCCAGCCGGGCTAGATCTCTCGGCAATACGCTTGCTGTTCCTCCTTGTTTTCTGCTTTTTCCTCATCCTCTGTGTACATGCTCGAGTCGTCTGGAATCCCGTGACATGCTGTTATGCCTTCTTCATCCTGTGGATTTCCATCGGCATTCTATACTCGCCCGCCCCCATGTACGGCGTTCGCGTCGTCATGAAGTATTCGTACGGTTTCCTCATTGTTTTGGCGGCCAGTTGCCTTGTCCAACGCCAGGAAGTCGCCCTCAAATGCCTGTACACGACCCGAACCGTTGCACTCGTTTCCCTGATTGTCTCGCTCATTCCCTATTCCGGCAAATTGTTCCCAAGCGTTTTCTGGTATTCCACCGCTCTGGCCATCAACTACATCACCATGGTCGTGTTGAGCTTTGCCCTATATTTCCACGGAGGCCGCAAACGGTCTGATCTTTACCTGGCTATCCTGTTTGCCCTGCCCTGCGTTATCTGGGTCTTCCGCACCAGCATCATGGGGACGACAGCTGCTCTCATGGCGCTTTGTTTCTTCCGCTACAGGTTGAAGGCACTCCCCTTCATGGCCGGCGCTTTCGCGCTCTTCGTCGGTGCCGTTTTCCTGATCCCCTCGGTCAAAGACAAAATGTTTTACAACACCTCAGTCACAGCCGCCGACCTCTGGCAAGGCAAAATTTCTCTGGACAACATCAACAGCAACGGTCGATTCGCTATGTGGGAATGGTCGCTCAAACACTTCTTTGATCCCTCGCCCATCCAGGGTGCCGGTACCGGCAATCTCCAGGAGACTTTCTACGCCCTGCGTCATCCCTTCGGTACCATCAGGATCTGCCATAACGACTACGTTCAACTACTTTGCGACAACGGGCTCGTCGGACTTGTCCTGTTTGGGACGGTTTTCATCCTGATGATCATTCACTCGTTCTCCGTTTACCAACGCCGACGGCACCCCGCCGTCATTCGCATCTGCGCCCTGACAGCGGGAGCAGCCATGTCTGGCACACTCCTGACCCTCTACACCGACAATGCCATCAACTACTCCACAGCCACCATTGGGTATCCCTGCGCCATCTACGGCATGATGATAGCCATGCTCCATGCGGAAAGGAGGAAACGCCATGCTCTTTAATTCGCCTGAATTCGCCTTCTTTTTCATCCTCGTCCTCGTCGGCGTCCACCTCTGTAACAGACGGAAGGTTCGCGCAAGCAGAAACCTCCTCCTGCTTCTAGCGTCCTATGGGTTTTATGCCTGGTTGGAACTCTGGTTTCCCATTCTCCTAGCCTTTGTCACTCTGATCAACTATGGCGGTGTCCAATTCCTCATTCGCCATCCACAACGCCGTGTCGGGATCATGGCTGGAATCATTGTTCTCAGCCTTCTTCCCTTGGCTTCTCTCAAATACCTTCCCATGTGGGTTCCGGGCTTGTTCCTTCCCGCCGGGCTTTCGTTTTTCACGTTCCAGGCACTTACCTATTCGCTGGACATCTATCGCAAGAAGCTCGAGCCCATTCCACAATGGGTCGACTTCGCCTTGTTCGTCTCCTTCTTCCCCACTCAGTTGTCCGGCCCTATCGAACGCGCCCGCAACCTCCTTCCCCAACTGCAAGGCCCAATGGTTATCAAGTGGTCTGGCCTTCAACGTGGCGCTTCTCTTTTCCTGTGGGGGCTTTTCAAAAAGGCGGTCATTGCTGACAGGTTAGCTCTCTACGTTAACGAGATTTACGCGGTTCCCGGCGCTCATTCTGGTAGCACACTGGCTCTGGCTGCTGTCTTGTACAGTATTCAGATCTATGCTGATTTCGGGGGATACGCCTCGATGGCACGAGGCGCGGGGCTCATGCTGGGAGTCGACCTCGTCGATAACTTTCGTTTCCCCTACTTTGCCTGCACCGTCAAAGAATTCTGGCGACGTTGGCACATTTCGCTCACATCCTGGTTTACAGAATATGTCTATATTTCCCTGGGCGGTAATCGCGTCTCCCAAGCCCGGTGGGTTGTCAACATCGCCGCAGTCTTTCTGTTGAGCGGTATCTGGCATGGTGCCACATGGGCATTCGTCGCCTGGGGAGGCATCCACGCCTTGCTTTACCTGACCGAACACGCGCTCGGCATCAAAAAGGGAAACCCGTTTTACGGTCTGGGCGTCTTCCTCATGGTCTCTCTGGCATGGATCTTTTTTCGGGCAGGCGACGTTGGCCTGGCGTGGGCAATTGTCCTGCGCATTTTTACGCTTCCATGGGGGATTCCATCGTCTGGGGCTTCTCTCTTTTCTCTGGCGGTCACGTGTTGTCTCGTCCTCGGGTTTCTTCTCGTTGAATTCATTCAGTACAGCAACGTTTCATTGCCTCGTCTCTGTAAACCGGCAGCCTGGCTGGCTACAATCCTGCTCATCGCTCTCTTTGGCGTTTCCGGCAACCAGTTCGTCTACTTCCAATTCTAATTCATGAAAAAATACGTTCGCATCTTCTGTTTCCTGATCGCTCTGGGGCTCCTCGACTGGTGTGTCTCGACTCTACTGCTCCGGGGACTGGAACGTTATTTCGGTCTGAACGAACCTGCCTCAATCTTGTTAATCGGTCATTCGCATCTGATGTTGGCCCTCGACAAGAGCGAACTCGAACGACATCTCCATTGCCAAGTCGCTAAATACTGCCGGGAAGGAGTCAACGTTCACGACCGTCAAAAGATGGTCGAACATTACTTCGGCTTGCCGCAATGTTCTCAATTGAAAGTCGTCGTCTACGGAGTCGATCCGTTCATGTTTACAGGCCAGGGGCTCAGCCAAAACTCTTACAAATTATTCTATCCGTTCATGGACAATCCCGTCATGGACGACTACGTCGCGAGTCAAGCTTCAGGTTCTTGGGATTATTGGCAGCATAAATTACTTCGCTGTTCTCGTTATTCCGACGCGTTGGTGAACAGTGCGCTCCGCGGCTGGCTAGGCAATTGGAGCAATTTCAAAACGGGCAATGTCTCTTCTCAAACAATCCAGTCCGCAAGGCATCGCTCTATCGACCTGGAACCGGATCTAATTGAAAGCTTCCAGGAAACAATCCGGCAAATTACCTCCCGCAACATCCGGGTCATCTTGCTGAATACTCCTGTTGTCGATGCGATTCAACAGGCTCATCCCCAGGAATGTGCGCAAGTCGATCGAATCCTGCGGCAACTGGAACGCGACAATCCGCTCGTCTCCTACTGTGATTACAATCCGCTCTATGCCTCTCGATACGATTTGTTTTACGACAGCATTCACCTCAATCAATCCGGGCAACGCGTCGTTACGCAGCTATTCATTCGCGATTTTCACAAGCAACTTTCCCTCCATCCATGATTTCCGTCGTCATTCCCCTGTACAACAAGGAACTGCAGATTGCCCAAACGCTGCAATCCGTTCTTAACCAAAGTTTTCAGGACTTCGAAATCGTCGTCGTCGACGATGGTTCGAACGATTCCAGCGCTGAAGCCGTTCGCAGCGTTCATGACCCACGCATCCGCCTGATCGAACAGTCCAACTCTGGCGTCTCCGCTGCCCGCAATCGTGGCATCGCCGAAGCCAAATACGATCTCGTCGCCTTCCTCGATGCCGACGATCTGTGGAAACCCACGTACTTGCAAACCCAGTACGAACTCGTTCAAAAATATCCCCAGTGCGACGTCTTCGCCTGCAATTATGAATTCCAAGACGCTCAAGGAAACGTCACACCCACCATCATCCGAAAACTCCCGTTTGACGGAGAAGACGGCATTCTCTCCAACTACTTCGAAATCGCCTGTTGTTCACATCCGCCTTTGTGGACATCTGCTGTCATCGTGCGAAAACACGCCATCCAACAAATAGGAGGATTCCCTGTGGGCATTAAAATAGGAGAAGATCTCCTCACCTGGGCCAAGTTGGCTGTCAATTTCCAAATTGCTTACTCTACACTTCCTCAATCTATATATATCGTAGATCAGAAACTATTTAATAATGATCAACAATCAAGATTCGCAAAAAAAGAAGATATTGTCGGTAATCAACTTGCAGAAATATACCAGAATAATAAAAACAAGAATTATTTAAAATCATATATTTCATTTTGGCATAAAATGAGGGCTAGAGTTTTCATCACACAAAATAAACGATTTTATGCTTTGAATGAATGCTTTTTATCATTAAGATATAAATTTAATTGGCAATCAATAATATTTATTATATTAGCATTATTTCCTTATAAATTATCAAATTATATATTTTCCTTACGACATTAATAAATTCAAATTAACCTATGAAACACGCTGTAGTTTTTTTTGCTTCCGACTATCAGATCGGGCTTTCTTCTCTTCTTATTGATGAAGCCATCGCTCTGCATCAGGAGGGGATTCCTCTGCTCTGCTTATGCGGAGAACACGAGCAAGAACCAAGCCTTCGAAATAAACTAGAGACAGCTGGAATCAACTATCATGTCATTCAAGGTTTGGATGCTCATCAACATCCGCAACAACTCGTCCAGAAGATCAGACTAGTCATCTCCAAGATTCCAATCCAGGCTGTTCATATCCAGAATAATTGGCAATTGGTTCTCGTTACTTTAGCTCGTTTCCAGCGAATATTGCCTTTTCATATTCCAGTCGTCTATACCCTACATGGTTTTAGGCATAACAGTATATTCAAATCGCTGTTTGCAAAAATAATTATCGGTACTGCTCTATTCTTTTTTGCCAATAAAGTCATCTGTATGAGCCAATACCTGGCACGAACTTTCTGGTTTCTTCACCATAAAATCGTCCTCATTCCACTGGGTATCCCCGATGCTTTCTTTGAAGAGACACCGTTGCCCCATCTCCAACACCGTGGTTTACAAATCATTTATCCCGCTCAATTCAGACACGGGAAAAATCAAGATCTCGTCATCCGCGCCTTTGCACATTTTCTGCAACAATCCAGAGATCGTTTGTCTCGTCTCTGTTTGCCCGGAAGCGGAAATACCCAAGACGATATAAAGCAACTGGCCAATTCTCTCGGAATTGCCAACCGAGTTGATTTCCCAGGTCAATGTTCTAAGGATCGTATTCTGGAACTCTACAAACAACACAACGTAGCCGTGGTTGCAAGCAATAGAGAAACATTTGGCCAGAGCATCGTCGAACCCTTTTGTCTGGGACGTATTGTGATTTCCCGCCCTGTAGGAATTGCTCCTGATATTCTTGTTCACGGGGAAAACGGTTTCATTTTCCATTCAGAACAAGACTTAGTACAGATTTTTTTACAATTGAAAGCCTTAACCTCGTTCAACGAATTATCAGCTAAAACGCGAAGTAAAGCCAGTGAATTCCGTTGGCACCGTATCGCATCGCAACTCGGAAACCTTTACGAAAATAAATGAAGGAATCATCTTCCAGAATTCTTTTCATTATGCCTTTGCCACCGCCAGTACATGGCTCCAGCATGATGTGCCAGCAAATCCGGCAAAGCCAACGTATCAACGAAACGTTCCGCTGCCGTTACGTCAATTTGTCCACGTCGAGAAGCAATGAAGAAATCAATCATTTCTCCTGGCGTCTGGCCCTGTTGAAAGGATTCCGTTTTTTAGGAGCCTTTGTCCAGACGTTCTGGCAATTGCTCTGGTTTCACCCCGATACCTGTTACATCGCCGTCACCTGCCATGGACTAGGATTTCTCAAAGACGCTCCCTTCGTACTTCTCTGCAAACTGTTCAGAAAACGCATCGTACTCCACCAGCACAACAAAGGCATGAAACCCTATGTTCATCGCCCGGTTTACAGATGGCTCTTACCTCTCGTCTACCGAAAAGCCTCCGTCATCCTTCTCTCCTGGAGGCTCTACGACGATATCTCTGAGGTCGTTCAGCACGAACAAGTCCGAATATGCCCAAATGGGATCTAGCCATGTTCCATTTCCTCACAATCGCCAATTTGAATATCTCGAAAGGGATTTTTGTCCTATTCGACGCCTGTGCCTTGATAACGCAGCAACGCCGCGACTTCCTCCTGCATCTCGTCGGAGCTGCTACCGCAGAACTATCTGCAGAAGGTTGTCAGCAAGAAATCGAAAAACGAGGTCTGCAAAATCTCATCGCCTACCACGGGAGACAATATAGAAACGACAAAGAAGAACGTTTCCGAGAAGCTCAGGCGTTTGTGCATCCAACCCTGGATGATTGTTTCCCGCTCGTCCTCCTGGAAGCCATGCAGCATAGACTGCCCATCATCGCGACGCCTGTCGGCGCCATCCCCGACCTCGTCTCGGACGGAGACAATGGATTACTCGTCCCGGAAAACGATCCGCAAGCCCTTGCCAATGCTATGCTCCAATTCATCGCAAACCCTGAGCTCGCCCAAAAAATGGGCCGACAAGGGAACACGCGCTATCTGCAATCGTATACGCGCCAAGCTTTCGAAAGCAACCTATTATCTATTTTAAAATCATTTCAACATTAATATTTACGATCTTATGAAATTTTCTATTGTTATTCCAACATATAATGGAGAACGTTACATCGAACAAGCTCTCCTTTCTGTTCTACATCAAACACGACAGCCAGATGAAATTATTATTTGCGACGATAATTCCACTGATAAAACTCTGAAAATATGCCGTCAATACGAAGGGAATTTAGTACGTATTTATTGCAATTCTCATGGGCCTTCAAGTTTTGTCAATGCATGGAACAATGCAATAAAAAATGCCAATTTTGAATATATTTCAATCCTTCATCAAGATGACTTTCTTTATCCTACATTTCTGGAAGAAGCAGAAAACGCTTTAAAACAACATTGTCAAGTTAAGCATTTATTTGCCAAATGTCATACAATAGATTCAAACGGGAACATATGTCACGATTCTCAACTACATACTGGTGCTGTCAATTTGTATTCGGGTTACGAATACGCCTGTTTGTATCGTGGTTGCAAGGGACACATTCACCGCTGTCCAGGCGTCATTACTCACCGCGACATTTTTCAAGTATGCTCATATAGAAAAGAAGCTGGTCATATTGCAGACGATGATTTTTTTTACAGGGTCGCAGAACTGACAAATGTAATTGGTATTATGAAACCTTTAGCTGCTTATCGTGTTCACTCTCACTCCGAAACAGGGCATCTAGGCGATATACAATTGAATTCTAGATTAATGAAGGATTTTTTATTTCAATTAAAAAATCCTTCACAATTAACACTTTTGGACAATATTCATCATCTTTTCTTCATTACATCTTTAATCTCTCATTCCAAACGACTTCTTAAATATAGTATAAAAAATGTAAATATAAAACTTTTTTTTATTAGTTTTAAAAATCTTGCTTTTGCTTTTAAAGAAATTCTCAAATTGAATTAATTTTATATTATATTGAAATTTATTTCATTATGATTATTAATATTTTTATAAATTAATTATATTCATGAGTACAGTTGACAACATGCATATTTCTTGCAACACGGATAAAATTATTCAAATAAGTATTATTGTTCCTATTTATCGTGTTGAACAATATCTATCTTCTTGTATTAAAAGTATATTAAAACAAACTTATTCTAATTTTGAATTAATCCTTATTGATGATGGAAGTCCTGATCATTGTGGAAAAATTTGCGATGAATTTGCCCGAAAGGATTCTCGGATCAAAGTTATCCATCAGACTAATGGTGGAGTGAGTAAAGCTAGAAATATTGGAATTAAAATTGCAAAGGGAAAATGGATTTGTTTCATCGATCCAGATGATCTTATTACTCCGGAATATCTAGAAAAATTCGATCCTGATCATATTAACGATATCGATCTTATTATACAAGGACATCTTATTTTAAGGAAAAATCTCTACAGGTCTGAATGTAAATTTACTAATTGCATATACCATATAAAAGACATATTGACTCCCGATCTTTTATTTTTTCTAGTTCCATGGAGCAAATTATATAAAAAAGAATTAATTGTAAAATATAACATCAATTTTCCTGAAAATATTTCTCAATATGAAGATATGGTTTTTTACCATAACTTTATTTCACATGCCAATACATTTAGAACAATAAGTTCTCAGAGATACATTTACCGACAAAATTCTAAAAATTCCTTATCCTCATTCATTCCAGATCCGATGAAATATGTTATAGCTATGGAGATGTCATTCAAATATTTAAAAAATATTTATGAAAAAAATAATATTAAAAATAACTATCTATTTTTAGATAATATTACTAATCTTAGAAGAAATGTTATTTATCCATTTTATTTTAAATACAGCAAAAGTCAGTATTTTCAATTAATTGATTACATTAGAAAATCAGAACGATATAAAATTATATATTTCCATGATTGTAACTTTTTAAATAAATGTTTCCTTTATTGCTTACATTATGCTCCTAAATTATTACTTTATTTTATATTTTGGATAATTTCCTATATTTATAGGCAGAAATAAATTAAAATTATTTTCCAAACATAATCATATTCAGCAACAATATTTAACATGATAGAACCTCTCATGATTTCTCGAACAGCTCAACAATTGTTGCCATTAGAACAATGGGCTGCTGACCATATCGTTTTATTTCCTCTCGTTTTTTCACTATTAGCGCTCTTGCTTTCCTATATTGTCACCCGAATCTTTCTCATGACCCGTATTGGTAAATTCCTTGTAGGTTAAAAATATGAACACGCCAAACAATACCCCCCCCCGTATATAACAATTCTCCATTCCTTTCCATCATCATTCCCGTCTACAATGGGAGGAACGAACTGATCCGTTGCTTGGACAGCATTTATGCACAGAATTTAGATCCCGAAGATTTCGAAGTCATTTGTATCGATGATGCTTCCACTGACAATACGTTAGAAATTCTCCACCGAGAACAGAAAGTTCGGCTGAATCTGAGAGTACTCCACCATGAAACCAACAAAAGACAAGGAGGAGGACGCAATACGGGAATGGCAGCCGCTGAAGGAAACTACCTCATGTTCCTGGATCACGACGATATCTATTTGCCCAACAGTTTAACAGAAGTCGTTGCAACTTTACAAAAACAGCATTGTCTGCCAGATATTCTAATGTGCGATTACATTACTAATACGGATTCCAGTAAATCCTTACACTACTCATCTAACAGCCGACAAATGATGACAGGAGGTCAATTTATGGATACTCAACAAGTCCCATGGGTTCCCTGGCTATGTGCTTTTAGGACACAATTCTTTCGACACCATAGCAGACAATTCAGAGAATGCGTGCTCTTTGAAGATACCGACTTTGTCTTAGGATGTTTTGCTCGAGCCAATTCTGTTTTTTATTCACCCATTCCGCTCATCTGTTATTCAGTGCCGGGATCGAGAAAAGGCCAAACAACAAGTTCCAACATGATTCAACTAATTGATCAACGTTTTCAGCTTTTGGACGCTATTAAAAACGATATAAACGATCTATCATCTTCAAATGACCATATAAATGATATTGAGCTTTCCATAAAAGCACTTTCAAATCACTATATATTTGCATATCGTTGCGTCATTTTAGAAATATGGTGGCGTTGCTGTTACTTACAAAGAATTGCTTTGCTAAAACAACATCCTATTCAATACAACAGAATACCCAAAGGAAAAAATGAAATCATTGCATTTGCAATCAGCTATCTTCCCAACACGACCAATCTCCTGGTTTCCTTAATCAAGCCAGCATTATATGCCATGCTCTACATCCGCAGAATCGTTAAAAACCGGAGAAAATAATTCCAATTCCTCTTCCCTATTAAATACCTACAAGCCACAAAATGAGTAAGCCAATCAATACCCCTCTGTTTTGTTCTTTCCTAAAATGAATACACACACTAGCATTAATACCCCCCCCCGTACGAGCCAACGTTTAGCTGGACTCGATCTCGTCCGTTCCTGCGCAATCTTATTCGTTATTGCTGGGCATTTCTTTATGTACACGAAATTCCAAGCAAGCAGAATTCTCAGGAATTTCGATGTTTATTCAAGGCACGATCAAATTCTTCTTTCATGGAGTTCCGTTATTCCTTCTATTGACGGGCTATTTGAATACAAAGAAGGAAATCGTACCACGCTATTATAAAGGCTGTGTCCGCATTTTAGGTTCGTACCTGCTCTTTTCCGTTGCGACGATCGCGTTCCGGCACTATTACCTAGGCGAAGAGAAATCGATAGTCGACTGGGGACACCAGATTTTGAGTTTTTCGGCGATTCCCTACGCCTGGTACATTGAAATGTGGATCGGACTATTCTTGTTAACCCCGTTTTTGAACATTTTGTATCGCAATATTCCCAGCAAGGGACAGAAACAGATCCTGCTCCTGTCTCTGTATCTCTTGACCGCCCTGCCCGATCTATTCAACCGCTACGGGATGCACCTCGTTCCCGGGTACTGGGCCATCTGTTACCCCCTGTTCTTTTACTTCGCAGGTTCTTACATCAAAGAATACCAGCCAACTCTGGCTACCTGGAAAGCCTGGGGCGCCATCCTGGCCATTTGCCTGATCAATCCCGTATTCAACTTATTATTCATCCACGACCACTCGATGATTCAAGTAGCAGGCGGTACCACTGGCGTATTCAGTGGGCCCATGTACATTCTATTTTTCTTGATCTGCTATCGGTTGGACACGAATTCACACATCATTCGAACGGCATTGGAATCGATCTCGAAGTTATCTTTAGACATCTTCCTCTGCTGTTACATCTTCGACGCCCTGTGGTATCCCCTGTTTCAACAATGGACAGGCTATGTCACCCCGGCAGAGGCAGGGCCGTGGTTCCTCGTCATCGTTCCCACGCTCTTCCTCAGCTCCTACCTCACCGCCTGGGTCAAACAAAAAATCTTCCGGTTCTGAATCCGTTTTTCCCCTTCCTCCCCCAAGGAAGGGGAGCTTCCAAGAGCACAATATAAAAACCATACGTCTCATTTTTTGCTCATAGATAGCAAAAAAAACACCACTTTTGCTTATCAAACAAAACAAGAATAACGAAAGTCTAAGCCTCAACGACAGTTTGAATACCACAGTTAGCCGTCGCTACAGAACCACGCCAACTCTCAGACGGGATCGACCGACAAGTATTCAGGAGGCGTTGAAACTCACACGTAGTCCATGTTCTCAACATTCTTGATTTCGCTTTGCATAGTAATCTCTCCTTTCAAGGCTTGAGAAAACGTTTTAACAAACGATTCGTCTTTCGCAACGCTCTATAAAGAATTGAGTTGGTGTTTATCTTGATCCCTCCGATTTTTCTATAGGACAACAATTTCAAGGCATCACCCAAAGATCTATCACGTAAAATCCTAATCATTTCTTCTCGGTTAGGATGGACAAGAGCAGAAGTCGGTCTCACGTAAGTGTTAGGCTGCCCGTGATACATGTTCTCATACCGATCTTTTCTCAATTCCACCCCCGGCAATTGTCGAATCATGGATTCTCCACGAGGAGAATTGACCATAATAGAAGCGATTCCATAATCGATAGGCCATTCTGGGTGAACAGTATTGACCCCCCAATAATCTCCTAAGCTCAAATCACCTTGCCTGGGAAGATCAGCAAATGGGCAATGATAACATACTCGATTTAACGCCGTATCGCTTAAAAAGATCTTCATGTAATCATCATCGCCGAAAAATACGCTACTTGTTGCTCCATCTTCGTAAATTCTTTTTACCGCATATTGAAGCCAACCTTCTGTTTTGTCCCTAAAAGACAACTGAAAGATTTTCTTACCAGCCTTCTGTTCGTTCCATTCCACATAACGTTCGATCAGCCAATGTGAAGGGACACCATGACACAAAATATCAATCGTGAATAAATTAGCATCATCGTTTCTGATCAATGAGCGCAGAGCACGAACCTGGCAAGAAGTTCCGACAAACAAGACTTTCCGGCCTCTCTTCAGTTCCGCCTTCACGTCACGGTAAACAAACCCCACCCGAGCTTGTACATATTTAGATCCTCGCATTGCAGCAAGTTCGTCCATAGTCTCGGCTTTGGCAAAGACGGCATTCAGAGAATCCTGCCACACAACCCCGAATACACAGCCCCGCTCTTGAAAGATGAATTCAGCAACGGCAGAAAAAATTCCCCCACTGGAACTACGCAGTAAGATATCTCGATCTAAATTCCAGGCTCCATACACCAACGGTGAAACCGAGGACTCTGTTTTTTGAGGTTTTGACAGGACAATACAACGTTTCGAGCAAAGCCCGCAGTTTATGCATTTTGCTTCGTCAACTTGAGGGACTAAAAACCCTTCATCATTGTACACCATGGAAATGGCATTCTGCGAACACACATTAGCACATAATCCACACCCCGTGCAATCGAGTGGAGGAATAATGGAACGAGATTTCATAGATTCTTGGCGAAGACACACTTAACGAACAAGCACGCCATGTATTGTATTAACCATGAATTGCCGTTCTTCTTTGTTGAAATAAAGAAACACGAGACAGAGAGTGCAAAAAACGCCATAGATAAATCCGGCAATGAGGAAATCAGTCCATGACGATATCAGAAAATAATGAGACAGCAACAGTCCGCCTGCTGCCATCAATAGAATTGGCCAAATAAGACGTAAATACGTCTCAGAAAAAAATTGACCTATATATAACCCGGCTTTGCGGCTGTAATACACATTAATCATGCAACATTGCCCTACAATGAGAGCCAAAGACGTTGCAACAAACATCCCTAGAGCCCCCCAATACAACGACATTATGTATCCCAAAACCAAACATATAATCGACGTATAAAACAAAATGACAGCTCGCCCTTTATGGATATTCAAGGCCTGAAGGATGGCTAGGCCCGTATTTTGAGTTAATGGAATCATCAAAGCAAACATCATCATCATACTTCCCAACCAAACAATATGCACTTGATTACCTATTGATTTACCAACCCAGAGACGCAGGAAATGTTCACCTAAAAACACAAATCCCATCAAGATGACACTCAATAAAAAGAGTTGATAGCGACCTGTACGTATCATGACATTTGTAAGATCCTTTTTAGAGGCGTCAAGAGCTACCATATGCATCAATTTAGGAGCAATTACTCCTGAAATAGCCGTAGACGCCGTTATAAAATAATTGGGAAAATTGACACCAATAGTAAACACAGTAACAGCTTCCATGCTTGAAACGCGAGCCAGAATGGGAGCTCCTGTGCGCCAAAAAATCAAATCCATAAGTTGATTTAACAAAATCCAAAAGGAAAAGATAAACATTTCCCGAAATAGATTCATGTCTGGTCTTCGAAATATCAGCTTCACTCCCAGACAACGAAACGTATAATACATCCCCCAAAGTAGGCTGACAACGCCTAAGGCCACAGAAAGCACAGTCAGGCCAATAGCTTTGTAGCCAAAAAACAAAAGCAATACAGTCAACCCTGTGTTCAACAAAGACATCGCTAACCCAACAACACCAGGAACAATGAATTTTTGATAAGCCCAGGGCACACATCCCAAAGGTCGCATGGGAAAAGCTAAAATTAAATTACCTAAGGTCAATAAGTAAATAATCTGCAAAGTTTGATATTGGTCGGCTTTGAGACTGGGGAACAAATCGCCTAAATAAATAAACATGACTAATCCACACACTAACGTCAAGATCCCCAAGGCAGAAAAAAGCATCATGCTCTGCCCCAAAAAATGCGCTTGTTCGTCATTTTTCCCTTGCGCGTGATAAGTTGCAACGTATTTACTGACAGTTCCCCCCAAGCCAAAATCTGTTAACGATAACCAGGCCAAGATCGAATTGCTGAGCATAAATAACCCGTATTCATCGGTACCCAAACTAGCAATCACAAAAGGAGTCAAAAAGAACGACGTCCCCAAACGAATGACGATGGAGATGTAGTTCAATATAACTCCTGCTTTAATTTCACTTATCATTATTCCAAGTTCTTTTTCAAAAACTGAAAGCCCCGCTTCTGTTCGCGTCGATGGATTTCATTAATTTCATCCCAATCGATCGGAGCAAGTAAAATATTATCAAGATCTTCCTTCTTATCAACAAGACGCGACTCCAAGTGAAACAACTGGAACAAAGAATCAAATCGGGCAGAACCTCGACCTTTATTCCCCAAACAAATAAAAGGCTTGTTGTAGATAATTGAAAAAACGCACCCATGAAAGGAATCTGTAATCACGTAAGCGGCTTCCTTGATATAACGAAGCCATTGACCAACATGAATAGGAAAACGATCTCGGACTCGTTCTGCTTGCACATGAGGCATCATGTGTTGAATCGGCATACCCAGTTTAGTTGACAATCCAGATAACTTGTTTCGTATTTCTTCGCTTTCATCCAAGATGTAGGCTGCAATATATGGACGCTCCATTGATAGTTCCCCTTCAGCCTCGATAATGTGATCGTAATCCTGAACCTCTAACAACAATGTTGGATCTGGCATCCATTGTGCCTGAACCCCCAATGTTTTCTGGCACAATTCCACTCCAGAATGTTCCCGAACTGAAACCGCTTTGAAATCTTTTATCAGCACTTGACAGTGTGCCGTTTCCTCGCTTGTCCCTTCCCATTCATCCCTACCAAACGATGCCGCATACGCAAAACTCCTCCTACGTATACTTTCTGGAAGAAAGTCCAGGAAAAATGTTTCAACTCGATAAACCCCAGAAGCATAAATCTGCCTCCAGACTTGATCGCTCCCAACGATAACCATCGAATTGGGATCTAATTGTATTTCATAAAGATTTTTTATTTCCCCAATAATGCATCTTCCTTTAATTAACTGTTTAAAATCTTGAACAATTCGATCGTTCAAAGAAAATGTAATGCCCGCATGCGATAAGAGAATCCCCAGCCTTAACTGTGCCCAACGTGCAAAATCCTTAACTTTTCTTAATAAAAACTTCTGTCGTTTCCGGCGTTTACTGTCAACTTCTGCCACACAATCTAACAATTCGACTTGTTTGTTTGTTACTTTACTTGCAGCTAATTGCAGAGCATAAGCTTGAAGCATACCTCCATAATTTTCATTCAATGGCAATGTTAGGATATAAACTTTTGTTTGTTTAGAATTCATTTGAATAAAAATTGATATTAAATAATTTTATTGTTGTTCGAATTTTTAATATTGTTTGAGATTCGATCAACGCTCCTTCAGCATTCTAAATGATATCATAAACGAATCTGTTTAACACTGTTACCACAGCCATTAACTGATATCACTGATCAACCATGAAAAACTTTATAATGACCTCTTCCAAGCCATTACAGAAAGGACAATACCCTAAACTATCAAGACTACACCAACAAGCTTGAATTCACCATTTTGACGGAATCAAGAATCAACCTCAACTTATTCTGTACTGTCATGTTCATAGGGGGGGAGGGTTAAACCTTCTATCTCTCTGCATTGTACAGTTGCCCCTCATCATCCTCTAACCGTATCAACACAAAAAATAGAACGGAAACTAATTACCTGTTTCTTTCGAATCCGTCAACTCGCAATTCTTATCATTTCAAGGATATGTACCATAAACCGTCTAAAACAAATCACTTCAATTGATTTGAAGAAACCAGGACAAAAATAGAAAAGAAGAGTGAGCAGCCCGTCACGGCCAAGACATCTCTCCACGCCAACTCTCAGACGGGATCGACCGACAAGTATTCAGGAGGCGTTGAAACCCGCACGCAGTCCATTCCTGCGGCACGAGCCGCCTGGATACCTGGTTCGGCGTCTTCGAACACCACACACCGCTCAGGAGCGACCCCTAGTCGCTTAGCCGCCAACAGGAACAAATCCGGGGCCGGTTTGCCATGTTGAACCTCCGCGGGGGTGACAATAATGGAGAACAAGTCCTCGATGCCCGCGCTCTTCAGCGTCATCCTCGCACCTTCGATCAAGCTACCCGTTGCGATAGCGACCGGAGCGCCAGGGCCCAGCGAGCGGGCGAACTCGACCGTTTCGGCGATAGGGGCGACGCCGCGCGTAGCCAGCAAATGGAGATAGGCAGCTCGTTTGTCTCGCGAGACGACGAGAGGATCCATCGCCAGCCCATAATGCGCATTGACAAAGCGGACGACATCTTCCCCGGACTTGCCGCCGCACTGATAAAATTCTTCGGGCAAAAATGCCTCGTACGGCGCCCCGGCCTTGCGCAACGCCAGCCGCCAGGCCCGGTAATGCAGCGGCATGCTGTCCGCCAGCGTTCCATCCAGATCAAAAATATAACCATCGTATTTCTTTTCCGGCAGCTGGACTCGAGTCGTCATGGCGGCGTTATTATACCAGTTCTCGCCACGGCGTAAAGCCCCGATCGCAGCATGATAGCCCCTGTCGTGTGACTTAGGCGACAGCCGCGGCGAATTCTCTGGATTGCCGCCCGGCATGCGCTATACTCAGCGCCAGCCATGAGAGACATCATCATTGTCGCCATCACCTTGCTGGGCATGTTGGTCGGCGTCTACCTTTGCGACGACATCCTGGCCGCCATGGGCATCTCAGCCCAGCCAGCCGCACCGACAAACGTCCAGCCCGAAACGCCAGCCGCGGACAAAGCGTCCACAGCCCCGTAAGCCAACGACAGAGAACCCATGCCGCGCCGCCGGATCATCGCCAGCAGCCTCGCCGGGAGTCTCGCCCTGGGTCAGGCCGTCGCCAGCCCAATCGCCGGAGAAGCCCCCGGGCAGGTCGTGCCATGGCGCGAAGAAGCAGGAGTACTCCCCGCAGGGACGCCGGACAGCCTCGACGACCTCAAGAGCCTCCAAGCCGCTCTCCAAGGCGTTTTGCCGCGCGTGTTGCCAGCCGTCGTGGAGATATACGCCATGGGAACGCACGGCAGCGGCGTCTCCATCGATACCTTGGGAACCATTTATACCGCCGCCCACGTCGTCCACAAGCCCGGCACGCCGCTCCAGATCACCTTAGCAGACACAAGCAAGCGTAGCGGCGCCACCCTTGCCGGAAATGCAGATACCGATGCAGGCATCGTGCGCCTCGACACGCCGCCATCGCCGTGTCCCCACGTACCCCTTGCGACCGAGTTTCCCCGGGTAGGCGAGTGGGTCTTTGCCATTGGGCACTCAGGCGGGTACAACGCCGCCCGGGGGCCCGTCGTGCGGTTAGGGCGCGTCGTATCGCTCCAGGATGGGCTTGTGCGAACCGATTGCAAGCTCATAGGCGGGGATTCAGGCGGCCCGCTTTTCAACATGCGCGGCGAATTGATCGGCATCAACAGCCAAATTGGCACAGGGCTAGAGGACAACATCCACATCCCCACGGCCGTGTTTGCCGCCTTGCGCCAACCCGGCCAGGGGCCAACGCCCCAATCGCCAGCCCCCTCTTCACCACCGCCATGATGCGCCGCAGTCTCGTCCTCATCCTCGCCGGGGCCAGCCTGTTGACCGCCGCCAGCCAAGACATCTCAAGCCTGAGCTTTGACAAGCGCTTGAACGGAAAGCACGTGCAAGCCGCTGCCGAGCCACTCCGCCAGACATTGCAGGAAATTTCAGTCGTCTTCTACGCCCATGGCGACGTCGTTTCTTACGGCCTGCTCATGAACGCCGACGGCGATGTGCTGACCAAAGCCAGCGAACTCCCCCAGGGAGCCCCGCTAACCGCCCGGATCGGCGACAAACCGTACACCGACATCGCCAACATCGCCCACGACCCCGCCACAGACCTCGCGCTCGTGCAGATCAGAGGGGTTCGCCCGGCAAGCCTCCCCGAATGGTCTCCAGAGTCCCCGCGGCTCGGCGCCATCGTCGCCAGCAATGGGTCGACCACTCGCACCGTCCGCCGACTCCGGTTAGGGATCGTCAGCGCCGCGCAACGCCCCATCCCGCCCGAGCCAGGTCCTGCCCCAAGCACAGGAATCGTCTTTTCACCGGACGGCGCCATCGCCGAGGTGCCGCCGCAGTCGCCAGCAGCCCAGGCCGGGTTGAAGCCAGGCGACACAATCATCGCGTTAGACGGCCAGCCCATCGCCAACCTCAACGACTTGGGAAACTTGCTTCGCCATTGTGAACCCGGGCAGACCATCCGGCTGCGCATCCAGCGAAACGGGCAAGAGCTCGACAGCACGTTGAAGCTAGGACAAGCCCGCCAGGAAGACGACGAAATGAACGGCCAGGCCAGCCGCCGACGAGACAACTTCCCCGAAGCGATCCAGCACGACACCTTGCTAGCGCCCACGATGCTCGGCGGACCGTTGATCGACCTCGACGGGCGAGTCGTCGGCCTCAACATCGCCCGAGTCAACCGCGCCGAAACGTATGCCCTGCCCGCCGCACTCGTCCAACAAACATACGAACGCCTGCGCCAGCAAGCCGAGCCCAGCGGCGACAACGGCCAGACCGCAAAATGAGGGGGAGGATCTGATTGGGAAGCGCCTTTCATTGCGCTTCTTGTTGTAGGTTCATTGCATCTATTTTTCCTGGAATGATCCATGACAACGCGTCATTTGGGGAATGACGGAAAGTCTTCAGCATCCGCCAGCACCTCAATAAGCATTGAAAATCAATGTTTTACAAATTAAACACCCGATTTTACACCCAAGAATGTAAACTCGGGTGTTTTTGCTAATGAGTTGGCATTATTGCTTCATTCTCTTTTTCTTGAGAAGTGAAACACCTTTCATGGTTATTACTTTATAGGCATAGCAGCAAAAAATGACAGGAAAGGTGGAAAACAGTACGTAATAACAAACTGACGACAAGTAACTAGCCGCCTCGAAAGGTACCCCATATATTTCTGCCTGTCAAAAGAGAAAACGTGATTGTCTATATAGTCCCTGTATATTCTGTTGAGTTCTCCGTACCGGGGGATTATCGTCTGTATCTTGTCTGCCATAGGTGTCTTACTTTTGTTTGTTCTTCTCGTTGTCAAGAAGCATCGTCAGTTCTTCTTCCACCTGTTCTATGCTCGGCAATGCAGATTTCAGGTTCTCTGGTACAGCCTTACTGAGTTGGTAGTCGCTGATGCCGATAGGCTGGTCATAGCCTGTCAGCGCATACTGCGCAACAATCTCATCCTTGCCCTTGCAAAGCAGTAGTCCAATGGTCTTGTTGTCATTCTCTCCCCTCAGTTTGTCGTCCACCACATTGATGTAGAAGTTCAACTGTCCGGCGTATTCCGGCTTGAACGGGGTGGCTTTCAGTTCCACGACCACGTATGCATGGAGTTTGATGTTGTACAGAATCAGGTCGGCATAGAAATCGCTGTCGCCAATCTGGAAATGTTTCTGTCTTGCGACAAAAGCGAATCCGTTGCCCATTTCCAGCAAATAACGGGTAACGTGCTTCACCAGTTGTTCTTCTATGTCCCTTTCGTCCGCACGTTCTTTGGCTCCCGCCAAGTCAAAGATATACGGGTCTTTCAACAGGTAGTTGGCAAGGTCGCTTTGGGGGGCGGGAAGCGTGGCGGTAAAATTGTTGACTTTGCGACTGTTGATTTGCCTTTCGTACAATTTACTTTCAATCTGCATTTTCAGGACATTGCTGCTCCATCCCATTTCCACGGATTGCTTCATATACCAGTATTCCACGCCCAATAGAAGCGAACTGTTAAGCAGAATCACATGGCTTGCCCAATTGATTCTTGCTACAGGTGATGCTAAGAACAGTTTTTCCATGTCCTCAATCGGCATCCGGTAAACGGCGGTTACTGTCTGGGCTACATCCTGAATTTGTGCAAGAGGTTCTTGCACAATTGCAACTCCCTTATTGCCTGATGATTGTATTTGCGCAAGAGGTTCTTGCGTAAATGGTACATTGTTCAGGCTTTGGATTTCGTCCGTGATTTTCCGCACACTTAGGGTAATCAATTTCGCATCGGTTTCGATGAAACTTCGTAATACGGTCAATGGATATGAGCGTGCGAATTGGCACATATAAGCCAAATTCCTGACCGAATATCCTTTCTTTTCGGGATAATTGAACCGTATCGCCTGCGCCAGTTTCTTGATGACCTTGCCGCCCCAGCCTTGTCGGTTCTGGTGG